>NZ_JAERWM010000016.1:0-97685 GCF_016918125.1 Aeromicrobium sp. YIM 150415
AATACGCCTTCGCATCGGAGTCGTCGAGGTGATAGGCGACCTCACGCGCGGTCAGCAGGATGTTGAGCGGCACCACCGTGGCACCAGCCTTCAGAATGCCGAAATACACGATCGTGAAGTACGGCAGGTTCGGGATCGAGATCGCGACCTTGTCACCCGGTTCAATACCGCGCGACACCAACAAATTCGCGACCTGATTCGCCGCGCCGTCGACCTGCGCATACGTCAAACGCGTATCGCCGAAAACAATCGCAGTACGGTCGGGATACTTCTTCGCCGATTCCTCGAGGATGCGAGACAGATTGGCCACGGTGGTTCTCCCTGTGATCAGTGACAGTGACGATGTCACGTTCACTGTAACGGGAGTCTCACCCGGGCTGTCCAGCGAGTCCGTCCGTGGGTCGTCGGCGAGCTACCAGGTCTGACCGGTGAGACGCTCGAAGGCCTCGATGTAGCGGGCGCGCGTGCGTTCCACGATCTCGTCGGGCAGGCGCGGCGGGGGCGCCTCGCCACGACGGTCCCAGCCGCTCGCGGACGAGGTCAGCCAGTTCCGCACGATCTGCTTGTCGAAGGAGGACTGCGCACGGCCCGGCTCCCACTCGTCGGCCGGCCAGAAACGGGAGGAGTCCGGCGTGAGCACCTCGTCGGCGAGCACGATGGTGCCGTCCTCGCGGGCACCGAACTCCAGCTTGGTGTCGGCGAGGATGATGCCCCGCTCGCGAGCCGTCCGCTCGGCCAGGTTGTAGATGCCGAGGCTGAGATCGCGCAGCCGGGTGGCCGCCTCCTGGCCGATCGTCGCAGCGACCTGCTCGAAGCTGACGTTCTCGTCGTGCTCACCGAAGGCGGCCTTGGTGGCCGGGGTGAAGATCGGCTCCGGCAGCCGGTCGCCGTCGACCAGACCGGCCGGCAGCAGCACACCGCAGACCTCGCCGGTGGCCTGATAGTCGGCCAGGCCGGAACCGGTGAGGTAGCCGCGGACGACGCACTCGACGGGGAACATGTCCAGCTTCTCCACGAGGAGTGCCCGACCGGCGACCACCTCGGGCACCTCGGTGCTGACCACGTGATGGGGGACGAGTGGGCTGAGCTGGTCGAACCACCACAGCGACATGCGCGTGAGGATCTCGCCCTTGTCGGGGATCGGGGGCTCGAGACTGAAGTCGTAGGCGCTGATGCGATCGGAGGCCACCATCAGGTAGTGGTCGCCATAGGAGTACAGGTCGCGCACCTTGCCCGAGTGGACATGGGTCGCGCCGGGGATGTCGAGGGCCACGTCGACACCCTACCGGCGGGGGCCGCCCGCTGACCCGGCGCGCGTGACAGCATGAGGACATGGCCATCGTTCATCCTGACGCGACCCTCACCCCGAGCAAGCACGAGCTGCTGAGCGCCTGGCTGCCGACGACCTCGTGGTGGCCGAGCACGGAGCCGGTTCCCTCCTTCGCCGCCAACCTGCGCTTCGACGACCCTGCGGGACAGGTCGGCATGGAGCTGCAGCTGCTGCCCCTGCCGGTCGCGGGGCGGTTCGCGGTGGTGACCCTGACCTACCGCGACGCGCCTCTGGAGGGGGCCGACCTGATCGGCGAGATGGAGCACACCGTCCTGGGCCACCGCTGGGTCTACGACGGCTCGACCGATCCGGTCTTCCTCGCCGAGATCGCTGCGGTCATCGCCGAGGGTCGGGGCGGTTCGGCGCTGCAGCTGCGCGATGGCACGCCTCTGGACCGGCCGGGGATGGCGACGGGGCGTGGCTCCGGCAGCGGCGCGGGCGAACCGCAGATCCCGCGCTTCGTGCCCGCCGACCTTCCCGACTCGGCCATCGGCACCCTCGAGGCGTCCTGGGACGCTCACCCGGACCCGGTCGTGGTCGCCTGGCTCACCGCCTGACGCGAGTCCCAGGGCGGTGGGTTACGCACCCCTCCCTCGATTCAGCGGTGGCCTAGGCACGTCTCAGCTGCGGTGAGGGGTGCGCAGGTCACCGCTCACCGGGCCGAGAGGTGCGTAAGTCACCGCCCCCGGGGAAGGGTCAGAGGATGTCGCCGGGCGTGTAGGCGGCGGCATCGGGATGGGCCTTGAGGACCGCCGCGATGCGCGCGACGACCTCCTCGACCTGCGACCGGGCAGCGCCGGTGAACTCGATCGGCTCCGCGACGAGGGCATCGAGATCGGCCTGGCTCAGCCCGAGCCGAGGGTCCCCCGCGAGTCGCTCGAAGAGATCGTTCTCGGACGTGCCCTGCTCCCGCATCTCCAGGGCCACGGCGACGGCGTGCTCCTTGATCGCCTCGTGCGCCTCCTCACGTCCCACACCGTGACGGACGGCCGCCATCAGCACCTTGGTGGTGGCCAGGAAGGGCAGGTACCGGTCGAGCTCGCGCTGCACGACCGCCGGGAACACGCCGAACTCGTCGAGCACCGTCAGGAAGGTCTCGAAGAGGCCGTCGGCGGCATAGAAGGCGTCGGGCAGCGCGACGCGGCGCACCACCGACTCGGAGACATCGCCCTCGTTCCACTGGTCGCCGGCGATCTCGCCGACCATCGAGGCGTAACCGCGCAGCACGACCGCGAGGCCGTTGACCCGCTCGCACGAGCGCGAGTTCATCTTGTGCGGCATCGCGCTCGACCCGACCTGGCCGGGCTTGAAGCCCTCCGTCACCAGCTCGTTGCCGGCCATCAGCCGGACCGTCGTGGCGAGATTGGAGGGGGCGGCGACGAGCTGCACCAGTGCGGTGACGACGTCGTAGTCCAGGGAGCGCGGGTAGATCTGCCCCACGCTGGTGAAGCGGTGGTCGAAGCCGAGGTGCTCGGCGACCCGCTGCTCCAGCTCGGCGAGCTTGTCCTCGTCCCCGAGCAGGTCCAGCTGGTCCTGCGACGTGCCGACGGGGCCCTTGATACCGCGCATCGGATACCGGTCGACGACCTCCTCGACCCGCTGCAATCCCACGAGAAGCTCGTCGGCGACGGTCGCGAAGCGCTTGCCGAGGGTGGTGGCCTGCGCGGCGACATTGTGGCTACGGCCGGCCATCACCAGCTCGGCGTGCTCGGACGCGAGCCGTCCGAGGCGGGCGAGGGTGGCGACGGCCTTGTCGCGCACGATCTCCAGCGAGGCGCGGATCTGCAGCTGCTCGACGTTCTCGGTGAGGTCGCGCGAGGTCATGCCCTTGTGGATGTGCTCGCTGCCGGCGAGCGCCGCGAACTCCTCGATACGGGCCTTGACGTCGTGACGCGTCACCCGCTCACGCGCGGCGATCGAGTCGAGGTCGACCTGGTCGACGACGGACTCGTAGGCCTCGATCACGCCGTCCGGGGTCTCGACGCCCAGATCGCGCTGCGCCTTGAGCACCGCGATCCACAGCTGTCGTTCGAGGCGGATCTTGTGCTCGGGGGACCAGATCTCGGCGAGCTGGTCGGAGGCGTAGCGGGAGGCGAGAACGTTGGGTGCGGTCACTCCCCCAGTATCGCAGCCGCGCTCCGCCGGGCGGAGCGGTGTTCGTTCCGGTCACGCCGGAGCGGTGACGTACGCACGGCTCGAAACGATGGTCGGTGAGTCATCCCGCACCCGAGGCGCGAAGGTGCGGGGTAGCTCACCGCCCCGGGCAAGGTGCGTATCCCACCTCCCAGGGAGACCTCAGTGCTCAGTTCGCGGGCTCGACGCGCTTGAGCGACCAGAGGTGGAGGTGGTCGTAGCCCTTCACCGAGATGCGACGGGCCCGGCGCAAACGCCACCGCTCCTCATCGGCCTGCAGCTCACCGGCCAGGTCGTCGTCGACCAGCACCCGCCCGGGTCGCGCGGCGGAGGTCAGGCGCGCGGCGAGGTTGACGGTGGAGCCGAACAGATCGCCGAGCCGGGCGACGACCGAGCCGTACGCCATTCCCACCCGCACCTCGGGGAACCGCTCGTCGTCCTCGGCGCGTTCGACGAGCCGCTGACCGAGCTCAGCGGCCTCGGGCGCGCTCTCCAGCACGAACATCGCCTCGTCGCCGATCGTCTTGACCACCTGTCCGCCGTGCTCGACGACGAGTTCGGTGGTGACCCGCTCGAACCACTCGACCATGTCGCCGAGCTCTCGCGCGTTGAGCTGGCGGCTCTGTGCGGTGTAGCCGACGATGTCGACGAAGCCCACGACGACCGGCACGTCGCCTCCGGAGGCGACCTCTCCGAGCGCGATCCGGCTCGCGGCGGCCAGCAGATGCCGACGCCACACATAGCCTTGGAGCGCCTCGACGGTCGGAATGACCTCGGCGAAGGCGTCGATCGAGGTCGGCTCCTCCTCGCCTTCCGCATCAGCGGCGAGCGCGGCGAGCATCACCCGGATGTGCCAGTCGGCCAGCCGCGCGAAGGTCCGCCCCGTCGACCGCACGAACTGCGGGAGCCGGTCGCGGTCGAGGACCCCGAGCTCCACGAGCCGCTCGGTCAGCCGCAGCGCCTCGACATCGGAGGGCAGGAAGCCGGGCTCGTCCTCGGCGACAGCGGGGAAGCCGAGATGGCGCCACAGCGCGTTGGCGGTGTCGAGGTCGACCCCGGCCGCTTCAGCGACCTCGGACTGCCGCAGGGTCGGCTCCCCGTCGAAGAGGAACTGCGCGGCGACATCGATCAGCAGCGACGGATCGAAGGCGTGTCCGTCGCCGCGGGGGTCCTCGGTGCTCACGAGGACGATGCTAGTAGTCGTGCCGGCCCGGCGGCGCCCGTCTCGCGCTCGCACGACAGATCGATGACGATGCGTTACGGCTGCCGGAGCGACCCGAACGCATCACCATCGGTCCGCGGCGCGGGAGAGCGTCAGAGCGTGATGTCGCCGCGCTCGGCGGCAAGCGCGATATCGGTGCGGTGGTGGGCGCCGCGGATGGAGATCCGCTCGACACCGGCGTAGGCGCGCTCGCGGGCCTGTCCGAGCGAATCGCCCACGGCCGTCACCGCGAGCACGCGTCCGCCGGCGGTGACGAGTCGGCCGTCGCCGTCCTCCGCCGTTCCGGCCTGGATCACATCGACACCCTCGATCTGCTCGGCCTCGTCGATGCCCTCGATGACATCGCCTTTCACCGGCGATTCCGGGTAGTTCTCGGCCGCGACGACGACCGTCAGCGCTGCGCCCTCGCGCCACTGCGGGAGACCCACCTCACCGAGATTCCCCTGCGCGGCCCCCATGAGCAGCGCCGAGATCGGTGTCTCCAGCAACGCGAGCAGCGCCTGGGTCTCCGGGTCGCCGAAGCGCGCGTTGAACTCCACGACGCGCACGCCCCGGCTGGTGAGGGCGAGACCGGCGTAGAGCAGGCCCGAGAACGGGGTGCCGCGCGCGGCCATCTCCTTGACCGTGGGGATCAGCACCCGGCGGGAGACATCCTCCACGAGCCCGTCCGGCGCCCATGCCAACGGCGTGTAGGCGCCCATGCCGCCGGTGTTCGGTCCGTCGTCGCCGTCATAGGCCCGTTTGAAGTCCTGCGCGGGCTGCAACGGCAGCACCGTCTGACCATCGGTGATCGCGAACAGGGAGACCTCGGGGCCGTCGAGGAACTCCTCGATCACGACCCGGTCGCAGGAGGAGGCGTGCGCCTCGGCCGCCGCACGGTCTTCGGTCACCACGACGCCCTTGCCCGCGGCGAGGGCATCGTCCTTGACCACATAGGGCGGTCCGAAGGCGTCGAGCGCCTCCGCCACCTGCTCGGGGGTCTCGCAGACCCGCGCGAGCGCCGTCGGCACCTCGGCCGCCGCCATCACCTGCTTGGCGAAGGCCTTGGAGCCCTCGAGCCGAGCCGCCTCGCGACTCGGGCCGAAGCAGGCGACCCCGGCCTCGCGGACGGCATCGGCGACCCCCGCGACGAGCGGCGCCTCAGGTCCGACCACGACGAGATCGATGCCGAGCGACGACGCGAGAGAAGCTACCGCGGCCCCGTCGAGAGGGTCGACATCGTGCAGCTCGGCCACCCGCCCGATACCGGGATTGCCGGGCGCGGCGTGCACCTCGGTGACGTGGGGATCGCGGGAGAGCGCGAGCGCGAGGGCGTGTTCGCGGCCGCCGGTGCCGATGACGAGCGTCTTCACGGGTCACCAGCCTACGGGGCTTCCCCTTCGGCGCCGTCAGGAGTTCACTGGGAACAGGCGGAAGGAGCTCTCATGGCCACTCGACTCATCCCCTATCTGCACTTCGACGGCACTGCCCGCGAGGCGATGGAGTTCTATCGATCGGTCTTCGGCGGGACGCTCGAACTGGCTCGCTATGCCGACATGGGCGCACACGATCCGGCCGATGCCGAGCGGATCATGCACGGTGACCTCGCCACCGACCACTTCGAGCTCATGGGCAGCGACGTCCCGACGGGACAGGCCGCTCCGAGGCCGCCCGCGCACGGCGTGGCCGTCTCCGCCGAGGACAGTCCCCAGTCGAGGGAGTACGTCGAGCGGCTGGCGGAGGGCGGCACCGTGATCGTCCCGCTCGAGACCGCGCCCTGGGGCAATGCCTTCGGCATGGTCATCGACCGCTACGGCATCGAGTGGATGGTCAACCTCGCGCCCTCCTCGTAGAGGTAGCTGGTCAACCTCACCCAGGCCGTGGCGGTAGCTGGTCAACCTCACCCAGGCTCGATGAGGTTGACCACGTACCGCCCACCGGGCGCGGCCGTGCGGGAAACGTTGACCACGTACCGCTGCCGGCCGGACCGCGGAGCCGAGATCAGAGGAGGTCGTGGACGACGATCGTCTCGTCGCGACCGGGACCGACGCCGATCGCCGAGATGCGCGCGCCGCTCATCTTCTCGATCGCCGTGACATAGCGCTGCGCGTTGACCGGAAGGTCGTCGATCGTGCGGGCACCGGAGATGTCCTCACTCCAGCCCTCGAAGTACTCGTAGATCGGGGTGGCGTGGTGGAAGCCGGTCTGCGTCATCGGCATCTCGTCGACCCGCTCACCGTCGACCTCGTAGGCCACGCACACGGGGATCCGCTCGAAGCCGGTGAGCACATCGAGCTTGGTGAGCACGAAGTCCGTGAGTCCGTTGATGCGAGCGGCGTACCGGGCGATCGGCGCGTCGTACCAGCCGCAGCGGCGCGGACGCCCTGTGGTGGTGCCGAACTCGCCGCCGTTGTCGCGCAGTCGCTCGCCATCGGCGTCGAAGAGCTCGGTCGGGAACGGCCCCTCGCCCACACGCGTGGCGTACGCCTTGACGATGCCGATGACGCGCGTGAGCCGCGTCGGCGGGATGCCCGAGCCCGTGCAGGCGCCGCCGGCGGTGGCCGAAGAGCTCGTCACGAACGGATAGGTGCCGTGATCGACATCGAGCAGCGTCGCCTGGCCGGCCTCCAGCAGCACCGTCTGATCGGCATCGAGCGCGTCGCCGAGCAGCAGCGACGTGTCCGCCACCATCGGCCGCAGCCGGTCGACATAGCTCAGCAGCTCCTCCACGACCTCGTCGACCTCGACCGAGCGCCGGTTGTAGACCTTGGTGAGGATCTGATTCTTCAGTTCCAGCGCACCCTCGACCTTGGCGCGCAGGATCTTCTCGTCGAAGAGGTCCTGCACCCGCACGCCGAGACGGTTCATCTTGTCCGCATAGGTGGGCCCGATGCCGCGGCCGGTGGTGCCGATCTTGCGGCTGCCGAGGAACCGCTCGGTGACCTTGTCGAAAGTACGGTTGTAGTCGGCGATGACGTGGGCGTTAGCCGACACGACCAGCTTGGAGGTGTCGATCCCGCGCGCCTCCAGACCGTCGATCTCCTCGAACAGCACGCCGAGGTCGACCACGACGCCATTGCCGATCACCGGCGTGCAGCCGGGGCTCAGAATGCCGCTGGGCAGCAGGTGCAGGGCGTACTTCTGGTCACCGATGACGACCGTGTGTCCGGCATTGTTGCCGCCGTTGAACTTGACCACGTAATCGACCCGGCTGCCGAGCAGATCGGTCGCCTTGCCTTTGCCTTCGTCGCCCCATTGGGCACCGACGATGACGACTGCGGGCATGGAGTTGCACCACCTCAGGGCATGCGGAAAGCCCCGCGTGGGGCCCTTACCCCCGTATTCTAACGAAAGGCCGGGTTCGGCCGGACGGTCCGCCATCGCGAGGCCGCGTAGGCTGGCGAGACCATGCCCCGCCTCCTCGCGATCACCAACGCCTCCGCCGGCACCTCGACCACCTCGTCGATCGATGCCGCCGTCGAGGTCCTCTCCCGGGTCCACGAGGTCGACACTGTCGCGACCGGCTCGACCGACGAGCTCGACGCGGCCCTCTCCGAGCGTCCCGATCTCGATGCCGTCGTGGTGTTCGGTGGCGACGGCAGCCTGCATGCCGTCGTCGACGCCGTCCACCGCGCCGGACGGTTGGACGACCTCGCCGTCGGGCTCGTGCCGCTCGGCACCGGGAACGACTTCTCCCGGACGCTCGGGCTCCCTCTCGACCCCGCGGCGGCCGCGGAGCGCATCCTCGGGTCCGAGGGCCGGCGCATCGATCTGCTGGAGGACTTCGGCGGTGCCGTCGTGGTGAACGCGGCGAGCATCGGCCTGGGTGCCGAGGCGGCCGTGCGCGCGAAACGCTATAAGAAGCGGTGGGGGCCCCTCGGGTACGCGATCGGGGCCGCCAAGTCGGCCTTCGTTCCCGACGCCAAGGTCGAGGTGAAGATCGATGGGCGTCCGGTGCGACGCCGGCACGGGCACATCACGCAGTTGTCCGTGGGCAATGGGCGTTTCGTGGGTGGCGGGACCGATCTGTTCCCGACCGCCGAGATCGACGATGGGCAGATGGACGTTCAGGTCGTGTTCGCCCACACGTTGGCCGGACGCGCCGCGTACGTCGTGCGTCTGTTGACCCGCACGACCGACGAGTCCCCGCTGGTGCACTACGAGCGTGCGCAGCGAGTGGAGGTGCACGGGGAGGGCCTGCGGTGCACGAGCGATGGAGAGATCAGCGATCCGTGCCCTGATCACACCTGGCAGATCCGACCCGGCGCCCTCACCTTCCTCGCCTGAGGGCTCACCTCCGCGGCGGTAGGCCAGCAACCTCATCGCGCGTCGATAACGTTGCCGGCCTACCTCCACCGCAACCCACCACGAGCGGTAGGCCAGCAACCCTTCGCCCCATCCGGCCGTCGCTGGCGGTAGGCCATCAACCTCATCGCGCGTCGATAACGTTGCCGGCCTACCGCCGTAGGACGGGAGAGGTTGCTGGCCTACCGCTGCCGGCTCAGCCGACGAGGACGGCGTAGCCCTCGGGACTGGACTCGCGCAGGAACTCGCGGCAGCGATGCGCCTCGGCCTCGTCGCCGAGCCGCTCCGAGGCGGTCGCCAGGGCCGCGAGCGAACGCAGGAAGCCGCGGTTCGGCTCGTGGGACCACGGCACCGGGCCGTGCCCCTTCCAGCCGTTGCGGCGCAGCCCGTCGAGGGAGCGGTGATAGGACGTGCGAGCGAAGGCGTAGCCCTCCAGATCCCGATTCTCCGCGAGCGCCTCGGTGGCCAACAGCGCCCAGGCAGCCGTGGAATCGGGATGGGCCGTAGCGGCCTCCGCGGGCGTCGATCCGGCGGCGAGAGCATCGGCTCCCGGGTCGGCGGGCAGCAGGGTCTCCGGCGGTTCTCCGAGCAAGTTGGTCATACCCAGAACCTAGGCCGTGCCTGGTCATCCCGGCTCCTGGGGCGCTGCCCGGCGACGTCGCCGGCCGGTGCGACCTCCCATCGCAACCCCGGGCCGGCCAGAGGTCGCCCGACGCTGCACCGCGCGACTGTCGGTGGAACGTGTCATCGTGTGACCGACGACGAAGGAGACCCCATGCTGCCCCTGACTCCCGGCCCGCTCCACGATGTGACCTGGTTCGACACCGAGCGCGTACCGCTCGCGATGGCGATACACGAGCGGGTCACGATGGACGTCCTGCGCGATCTCTTCGATGCCACGTACTCGGCGATCGGCGGTGCAATCGCCCGGGGTGAGCTCACACCCGCTGGTCCCGCGCTCGCGCTGTACCGCGGCGACCCGCGCGGCACCTTCGACATCGAGATCGGCTTCCCGGTCCACACACCGTGGGCCGGGCCGGTCGTCGCGGACGGCATCACCATCGTGGCGAGCGAGTGGCCCCCAGGGCCCACTGTGGCCGTGAGCCATATCGGCGGCTACGACACCCTCGAGGCCAGCTGGGAGCAGCTCGCGGCGGTGGCCTCGTCCTCAGCCAGCGGCGAGCCCGTCGCGCTCGGCGAGCTGTACGTGACCGAGCCGTCACCGGAGGCCGACCCGGCGACGCTGCGCACCGATCTCATGATCGCGGTCGAACGCACGAAGGGCCGGTGACGCCCCAGCGTCCCCGGCCCCTCGTGTCGTCGGATCAGAGCTTGTTGCCGGCCGACCGCAGATTCTGGCAGGCCTCGACCACACGTGCGGCCATACCCGCCTCAGCGGCCTTGCCCCAGGCGCGCGGGTCGTACATCTTCTTATTGCCGACCTCGCCGTCGATCTTCAGGACGCCGTCGTAGTTGCGGAACATGTGGTCGACGACCGGGCGAGTGAAGGCGTACTGGGTATCGGTGTCGACATTCATCTTGATGACGCCGTAGTCGACCGCCGCCGAGATCTCCTCGGGCAGCGAGCCCGAGCCGCCGTGGAAGACGAAGTCGAAGGCCTGCTCGGTGCCGAACTCGGCGGCGACGGCCTCCTGGGCATTCTTCAGCACCTCGGGACGCAGCTTGACGTTGCCGGGCTTGTACACGCCGTGCACATTGCCGAAGGTCAGCGCCGTCAGGTAGCGGCCCTTCTCGCCGAGGCCGAGCGCGCGGACCGTCGCGAGGGCGTCCTCGGTCGAGGTGTAGAGCTTCTCGTTGATCTCCGCCTCGACACCGTCCTCCTCGCCGCCGACGACGCCGATCTCGACCTCGAGGATGATGCGGGCGGCCGCGGCCTTCTCGAGCAGCTCCTGCGCGATCTCCAGATTCTCGTCGAGCGGCACGGCCGAGCCGTCCCACATGTGCGACTGGAAGTACGGCAGGCCGCCGCCCCGGACGCGTTCGGTGGAGGCCTCGATGAGCGGGCGGACGAAGCCGTCGAGCTTGTCCTTCGGGCAATGGTCGGTGTGCAGGGCGACGTTGATCGGGTACTTCTTGGCGACCTCCTGCGCGAAGGCGGCGAAGGCCAGCGATCCGCTCACCATGTCCTTGACCGTGGGGCCGGAGAAGTACTCCGCGCCGCCGGTGGAGACCTGGATGATGCCATCGGACTCTGCCTCGGCGAAACCGGCGAGCGCGGCATTGAGGGTCTGCGAGCTCGAGACGTTGATGGCCGGGAAGGCGAACGAGTCGCGCTTGGCCTTGTCCAGCATCTCGGCGTAGATCTCGGGAGTTGCGACGGGCATCAGTTCTCCTGGTGTCGAAAGCGGGCGCTACCGCCAGTATTCCAGCCCGCTGGTGCCTCGCTCGCCCTGGACCGGTCAGAGCAGTTTGTAGGCGGCGCGGGCGGCGACGTGCAAAGGCGACCAGACCGACGAGAAGGGCGGGGCGTAGGCGAAGTCCAGCATGATGAGGTCGTCGACCCGCATCCCGGCGGTGATCGCGGTCGCGGCGGCGTCGATGCGCAGCCCCGCCGTAGGCCCGCCGACGATCTGCACGCCGCGGACCTGCCGGGTGCGGCGGTCGGCCAGCAACCAGACGGTCATCGGCTCGGCCCCCGGGTAGTAACCGGCCCAGGTGGTGGTGTCGATGGAGACGCTGACCGTGTCCCACCCCAGCTTCTCTGCCTCGGCGGTCGAGACACCCGTTCGGGAGATCTCCAGATCGCAGAAGCGGGTGATGAAGGTCTGGACCACTCCCGGGAACGACCACTCGGGCTCGCCCCCGACGATCGCGGCCTCGATCCCGGAGGCCGCGACCATGCCCTGCTTGTTGGCGTGGTCGCCCAGCGGTAGGTGCAGCAGCTCGCCCGACTGACGGTCCCGGACGGCGGTGCAGTCCCCGGCCGCCCAGATACCGCGTGCGGGATCGGCGCACTGATACTCGTCGACGACGATCGCGCCCTTGGGCCCCAGGGGCAGTCCCGCCTCTCGGGCCAGCTCCGAGCGCGGCGTTACCCCGAAGGCGAGGATCACCAGATCGGCGTCGAGGACGGTCGAGTCGTCGAGTTCCACGCCGGTCACCCGGCCGTCCTTGGTGCGGAACCCCGTGAGCCGGCGACCGCCGTGGAAACCGATCTGCCGAGAGGCCATCTGCTCGTGCACCCGCTCCCCCACGAGCTTCTCGAACTGGGCGAGGGGGAACTCGGTGGCGCTGATGACCGTGGTGTCGAGACCGAGCCGCAGGCAGGCCTCGGCCATCTCCGTGCCGATGAACCCGCTGCCGGCGACGACGACTTTCTCGGGCTTGCGATCCAGCTGGCGCAGGATCTCCTGTCCCTGCGGAATGGTGGTGATGGGCACGATGCCCTCGGCATCGGCACCCTCGACCTCCGGCCACACCGGTTCGGCACCGGTCGCGATGAGGAGATGGTCGTAGCTCAGCTCACCGTCGGTGGTGGTGAGCACCTTGGCATCGGCGTCCAGCGAGGTGGCGGTGACCCCGAGGCGCAGGTCGATGCCGTTCTCGCGGTGTTTGTCGGGCGACCGGGCAATGAGGTCGTCACACGACTCGACCTCGCCGGCCACCCAGTACGGCAGTCCGCACGCCGAGTACGAGGTGAACTCGCCCCGCTCGATCACCACGACCTCGTCCTCGTCGCCGAGACGTTTGACCAGTGCGGACGCGGCCGTCATGCCGCCGGCGTCACCCCCGACGACCACCACACGAGAACCCATGCCCCGAGCCTAGGCGGAACCCGTTGAGGCTGGGCTGCGTGATCCCGTGCTCGACGTGGGTGGTGACTCAGCGCGATCGCGCGAAGCCAGATCACGAGCGAAGCGAGGTGGGCCACCTCAAGCCAAGAACTCACCTATCCCGCCTCGGGGTCCTCGTCCCTCGGACCCCTCACGTTCGGGCGCCGAGCGCCCTCTCTGGCGGGCGAGGCGGGTCAGACGGCGTGCTGGCGGATCCAGGCGTGCATCGCGATGGCGGCCGCGGCACCCGCGTTGATCGACCGGGTCGAGCCGAACTGCGCGATGGAGACGGTGCGGTCGCTCGCCGCACGCATCGCCTCGGTGATCCCGGGGCCCTCCTGGCCGAAGACCAGCACACAGGCGCGCGGCAGCTCCGTCGTCTCGAGGGGCACCGAACCCGGCAGGTTGTCGACGGCGATCAGCGGCAGTCCCGCGTCGTGCGCCCACCGCGCGAGGTCCTCCACCCCGTCGTGGTGCCGCACATGCTGATAACGATCGGTCACCATCGCGCCGCGCCGGTTCCAGCGCCGCTTGCCCACGATGTGCACCTCGCGCGCGGCGAAGGCATTGGCCGTGCGCACGATCGAGCCGATATTGAAGTCGTGCTGCCAGTTCTCGATGGCCACGTGGAAGTCGTGACGACGCGCGTCCAGGTCGGCGACGATGGCCTCCATCGTCCAGTACCGATAGCGATCCACGACATTGCGCCGGTCGCCGTGCCCCAGCAGCTCCGGATCGAATCGAGGGTCATCGGGCCACGGACCCTCCCACGGTCCGACGCCGATCTCGGCATCGCTCACGCGGCGCCGTACTCCTCGCGGTACGTCCGCATCGCGTCCAGGCGCTCGGCGAAGCGCGCGGTCTCCTCGAGATAGGCGATGATGTCGTCGAGCGTCACGATCGCACGGACCGGGACGCCGCGGGTGCTCTCCAACTCAGCGATGGCCGACTGGTCGCTCGTGCCGCGCTCCTGGCGATCGATGGCCACCACCACGCCCGCGGGTTGCGCGCCGACGCCGCCGAGGAGATCGAGCACCTCGCGGATGGCGGTGCCGGCGGTGATGACATCGTCGACGATCAGCACCCGTCCCTCGACCGGAGCACCGACGAAGAGCCCACCTTCACCGTGATCCTTGACCTCCTTGCGGTTGAAGGCCCAGGGGACGTCAAGGCCCTCGTCCGCCAACCCGATCGCCGCGGCCGAGACGAGCGGAATCCCCTTGTACGCCGGCCCGAGCAGGACATCGAACTCGAGCCCGCTCTGCGCGATGGCCGCGGCGTAGAACCGGCCCAGAGCCGCGAGCCGGACTCCGGTGTCGAAGCTCCCGGCGTTGAAGAAGTACGGCGAGGGACGTCCGGACTTCAACGTGAACTCGCCGAATCGCAGGACATCGTGCTCGATGGCGAACTCGATGAACTCGCGCTGATAATCGTGCATGGGCTCAGCCTAGTCAGCGGCCGGCGTCCCTCTGCTCGGCGGCAGCCGGGGATCTGCCCTCGGCACGCAGCGTGTGCAACCGCAGCGCGACCTGGATCCGCAGCATCCGGTCCGGCGATCGCCAGTCCTCGCCGAGCAGCGAGGTCACTCGGTCGAGTCGCTTGAGGAGCGTGTTCATGTGGACATGCAGCGCGCGGGCGGTGCGGGTCAGATTCCCCGCGTGCTCGAAATAGGCCGCCAAGGTCGCGGCGAGGGCCGTCGATCTTCTCGCATCGTAGGCGAGGAGAGAGCCGATCGAGTCGGACAGGAAGCGGTCCAGGTCCCCGGCGCGTCCCCCGTCGAAGAGGATGGCGAACATCGCGTACTCGGCGGTCGTGGACCCGTGATCGCTGATGTCCAGCGTGCGCATCAGCGAGCAGCAACGGCTCGCGATGCCGAACGCACGCCCCCACTGATCGTTGGCCCCGGGCTCCACGACCACACGGACCGGACCGCCGAGATCGCGGCCCAACCGCGCGTGCACGAGCCGAGCCGTGCGGTCGGCATCGCCCGCCTCCAGCAGCAGCGTCGCGCGACCCAGATGCTCACCGGCGAGGCCGCCCCACTCGTGGGACAGCGCGTGGAGTCGCCGGACGACCTCGGCGGCCGGCGCGGTGGGTGACTCGGCGACTACCAGCGTGTCGAGCGAGGCGATGTCCACGCCGCGGGCCTGAGCGCGGGCGCGCAGGGCCTGGCCGACCGGCGGCACCGACATCAGCAGCTCGGTGAGCAGTTCGCCGCTGACGCGGTCCTCGGCATCGGCTACCGCCGTCTCCTTCAAGATCAACAGCCCGAGGATCTGGGCGGCGCGTTCGAGGGTGCGCAGGTCCAGTTCGCTCGGCTCGTGCGCCTTCGTCAGCAGCATCGCTCCGAGGTGGGTATCACCTGCCTGGGCCGTGGCCGCGCTGTGCCACAGGCCGCCCCGGTCGGTGGTCGTCGCGCACCGGCCGGACTGCCGCGCCTGCTCGACGGGATCGGGGGACGGACGGCGAGCCGGCTGCTCGAATCTCTCGTCGCGTGCGGACTGGGCGCTCACCGCGCCACCGCGGTCGAATACGGTGACCGCTCCCCCGAGGTGCTCGACGAGGAGGTCGGCGACCTCGGCGGCACCACCGCCGGTGAGCACCACATGGGACAGCGCCTCATGCACCGACTGCGCCTGCTCGACGGCCGCGGCATGGCGCTCGATGGTCTGATAGGCGCTCTGCAGTTCGAGGAGCGCGGAGCGGGTCTCGTCGTAGAGGCGGGCATTGTTCAAGGCGACCGCGGCGTGGTCGGCGAAGGCGCTCAACAACGCGATCTCGTCGTGCTCGAAGGGACGCTCGGCACGGTCGGCGGCGAAGAGGATGCCGATGACGTCCTCACCGACGAAGAGGGGGACCCCGAGCAGCGCCACCATGCCCTCGGGTTGCACGAGGCTGTCGAACTCCTCGTCGTGGGTCAAGTGCGGGGTCTGCAGATAGTTGCTGACCCAGGCCGGTGCCCCCGTCGCGATGATCCGGCCACCGACTCCCGCCCCGGCGGGCAGGCTCGCGGTGTTGAAGGAGCTGAAGGCCTGCGTGATCGTACCCTGTGTCGCCTTGATCGTCAGGCTGCCATCGGGCTGCACCAGCGAGAGATAGGCGAAGTCGGTCCCGATCAGCTCATGGGCGTGACGGACGATTGATTCGAGCACCTCGTCGACCTCGCCCAGGGCGGTGAGCGAGCGCGCGGAGGCGTACAGCGAGTTGAGCTCACGCTCGCGGCGATTCCGATAGGCCACCAGCTCGGCGCTGTCCGTCACCGGGGTATTCGTCATGGTCGCTCCGTGAGGTGAGGGTGCATGATTCCTCCACCTGAGGCATTCCAAGAGTGGAGAGAAACGTGCTCCACAGTGTGTCCTACGCCACCTAGAGTCGATGACACGGGCCACGGGCTCGCCGACGCACCGGTGCCACGGCGAGGACCCACCGGCCTTCTTCTCCCGCCTTCCACGAGGAATCGTCATGCCCGAAACGACCCTGATCTTCTCCGACCTGCGCTTCCCCGAGGGGGCGCGGTGGCATGGGGACCGACTCTGGTTCTCCGATATGCACACGGGTCAGGTCTTCCGCGCCAACCCGCTGCTCCGCACGCTCGAGGAGTACGCCATCATCGACGATCAACCATCCGGCCTGGGCTGGCTGCCCGATGGCGACCTGCTCGTCAGTTCGATGCTGAGCCGCGCCGTCCTGCGGGTCGCCGCGACCGGAGAGGTGAGCCGATTCGCCGAGCTCTCCTCTCTCACGGCCGCCCCCGTCAACGACCTCGTGACGACACCGTCCGGCACGACCTATCTCGGCGGTTTCGGCTACGACCTCTATGCCGACGCGCCGGCCAAGCCCGGCCCGATCCTGCGCATCGACCCGGACTCCTCGACGCGGATCGTCGAGACCGACATGACCTTCCCCAATGGCATGGTCATCCTGCCGGGAACGTCGACCCTCGTCGTGGCGGAGACCTGGGCAGCACGGTTGACCGCCTTCGATATCGACGATGACGGCGGACTGTCCGGCAAGCGAGTCTGGGCCGAGCTGCCACCGGACTCCACCCCCGACGGGATCTGCGTCGACGCGGCGGGGGCCGTCTGGGTGTCGTCCATCGCAACCTCGCAGTTCCTGCGGGTCGAGGCCGGGGGCCGTATCAGCGATGTCATCTCGGTCGACGGCCGGTGCGCCACGGACTGCGTCCTCGGCGGGCCGAACGGGACCACCCTGTTCCTGCTCACCTCGAACAGCTGGCAACCGTCCGACACCACCACGCGGCAGGGGCGGATCGAGGCCGTGGAGGTCGCGGTGCCCGCACCGGAGGCCGGAGCATGATCCGGGGCCTGATGCAGGACCGTCCGCTGACGATCCCCGGCCTGCTGACCCGCGCCGAGACCAGCTTCGGGCACAAGCGGATCATCACCGGCGGCACCGAGGAGACCGTCGCCACCTGGGCGGAGATCACGCCCCGGGTCCGCCGGCTCGCCCATGCGATGGACGCCCTCCAGGTGCCCGCGGGAGCGTGCGTCGGGACCTTCGCGTGGAACAGCCAGCGTCATGTCGAGCTCTATCTCGCGATCCCCAGCTCCGGCCGGATCCTGCACACCGTCAACCACCGTCTGCATGGCGAGCAGATCAGCTTCATCGTCAACGATGCCGCCGATGACATCCTCTTCGTCGATCGCACCCTGCTACCGGTCGTCTGGCCGCTGGTGTCCTCCTTCACCTCGGTCCGCCACGTCATCGTCATGGACGACGGCGGGGACGTTCCCCTCCCGGACGATCCGAGGATCCTCGACTACGAGGACCTCCTGCGCGGTCAGCCGAAGACCCCGATCGAGACGGTCATCGAGGACGAACACGCCGCGGCCTCGCTCTGCTATACCTCGGGGACCACCGGGAACCCGAAGGGCGTGCTCTACAGCCACCGCTCGGTGGTGCTGCACAGCCTGCTGCTGCTCGGTGCGGATGTCTTCGCGCTGAGCGAGTCCGATGTCATCGCACCGATCGTGCCGATGTTCCACGTCAACGCCTGGGGCCTTCCCTATGCGGCGATGCAGTGCGGCGCGGACCTGGTGCTCCCCGGACCCGGCACCGCTCCCGCGGAGCTCGCCGGTCTGTTGTCGCGCCATCGGGTGACCTTCAGCGCCGCGGTCTCGACGGTGTGGCGTCAGCTGCTGTCCGAGCTCGATGGGCACGACCTCAGCGGCCTGCGGCACCTGGTCTGCGGCGGCGGAGCCGTCGACGATGCCCTCTCCCTCGCCTATCAGACGACCATCGGCCTCCCGCTGTCGAATGCCTGGGGCATGACCGAGACGAGTCCGGTCGTCACCACCGCGCGCCTCGGGACCGCCCACCGGGGGTTGTCCGCCGAGGAGTCGCGGCAGGTGCTCGGCACCCCGGGCCCGGCCGTGCCGCTGACCGAGATCCGCGTCATGTCCGATGACGGCGTGGAACAGCCCCGCGACGGCGCCAGCCCCGGCGAGTTGCAGGTCTCCGGGACGACGATCGCGAGCGCCTATTTCGGCACGGATCGCGGCGCGGAGTCGTTCACCGCCGATGGCTGGCTGCGGACCGGCGATGTCGCCACCATCGACCGCTGGGGGCACCTACGGATCGTCGACCGCACCAAGGATCTCGTGAAATCCGGTGGCGAGTGGATCTCCTCGGTCGAGCTCGAGAACGCCATCATGGCCCACCCCGAGGTCCACGAGGCCGCCGTCATCGGGGTGGCCGACCCCCGCTGGGGCGAACGCCCCCTGGCCTGCGTGGTCCCCGCCCCCGGTGTCACCCTCACGATCGAGGACCTCCGTCAGCATCTCCGCGGACGGGTCGCCTCCTGGTGGATCCCCGAGCAGATCGAGCTCCTGGAGGAGATCCCCATGACCGCCACCGGCAAGTGGTCCAAGCAGTCATTGCGTCGACGGTTCGCGGACACCGCATCGCCCGCCGTCGCCGAGGACGATGTGAAGGAGCGCGCATGAGCGACCGACCGCCGATCCTCAGTGTCGAGAACGTCAGCGTGGACTTCTCCCTCGGCCGCGGCCGGCCATTGCGCGCCGTGGACGATGTGAGCTTCGCGCTGCGCCCCGGCGAGGTGCTGGGCGTCGTCGGCGAGTCCGGCTCCGGCAAGTCGACCCTCGGACGGGTGGTCGCCGGATTCCAGCGGCCCTCCGCGGGACAGGTGCGCTACCCGACCCCCTCGGGCGATCTGGCTCCGCGTCCGGCCGACCACCCCCGCGGGCACCGCGATGTGCAGATGATCTTCCAGGAGTCGGCGATGGCGCTCAGCCCCCGGCTCCCGGTGTGGCGCCTCGTCGGCGAGGCCATCGAACCGAATCTGACGACCTGGCCGGCCGGACGACGCTCCCAGGTGGCCGAGCTGCGGGACCGCGTCGCACCGCAGCTGGAGCGCGCCGGTCTCTCGGCCGCGAGCTTCCTCGACAAGAGACCCGCCGAGCTCTCCGGCGGCGAGAAGCAGCGGGTCGCCATCGCGCGGGCCCTCGCCACCTCGCCGGTCGCGATGGTGTGCGACGAATCCGTCTCCGCCCTCGACGTCTCGGTGCGCGCCATCGTGCTGAACCTGTTCCGCCGCCTCAGCCAGGAGGAGGGGATCGCCCTGCTGTTCATCACCCACGACATCTCCGTCGTGACCCATCTGGCCGATCGCGCGGCGGTCATGTACCACGGCCGCGTCGTGGAGAGCGGCACCCCGCGCGAGATCGTCGACCACCCGGGCGACGACTACACCCGCATGCTCATCGACGCCGTCCCCTCGCTGGAGCAGTCATGAGCCCCTCTTCCGCCCCCTCATCGACCGCCGATCCTGGCGACCCGTCATCAAGGAGTGTCATGAAGTCCCACCTGTTCTCCCGTTCCCGGCGACTCGCCGGCACCTGCGCGCTGGTCGTGGCCGCCGCCCTGACCGTCGCGGCCTGCGACTCCGGCGGCGGATCGTCCCGCGACACCGACGGGAAGATCGTCATCGGGTCGATGTTCCCGCCCGGCACCCTCGACCCGACCACGGGCACGCAGGGCTCGGATCTCGGCTACCTCGATCTGGTCTTCGACCGGCTGATCCAGCAGGACCCTCAGACCGGTGAGCTCATCCCGATGCTCGCGACCTCCTGGGAGTTCGTGGGCGACGACTCGCTCGAGCTGCGCGTAGAACTGCGCGACGATGTCACCTTCCACGACGGCACCCCGTTCAACGCCCAGGCGGTCGTCGACTACTCGCACGACTTCATCGAGGCGGGCAATATCGCGAACCTGCTCGAATACGTCACCGACATCACCGCGGACGACGAGTACACCGTCACCTATCACCTGAGCCAGCCCAATGCCCGGCTCCCGATGGGCCTGACGGCGCGTGCCGGCATGATCCCCTCGCCGACAGCGGTGGAGGAGGCCGGTGAGGACTTCGCCCTGCATCCGGTCGGCACGGGGCCGTACGCCTTCGAGTCCCAGGTCCAGGGCTCGAAGTACACCTTCACACGCTTCGACGAGTACTGGGACGAGGAGGACACCGAGCGGGCCGAGACCGTCGAGTTCTCGATCTTCCAGGGCGACACCGCGCTGGTGAACGCGATCCGCAGCGGCGAGGCGGATGCCGGTCTGCACCTGGCCGCCTCGAATGTGGACGCCCTGGAATCCAATCCCGACCTCAATGTCGTCGTCGGCCCGGAGGCCGCGATCGGCATCGCCTATCTGAACGCCGCCGTCGCGCCCCTCGACGATGAGCGCGTCCGGCTGGCCATCAACCTGGCCCTCGACCGTTCCGCCATCGCCGACACCGTGACCGAGGGCCTCGGCCAGCCGGTCACCCAGTCACTTCCCGAGGGGGCCCACGGCTTCATCGAGGACATGGACCCGCTGTGGGAACAGGATGTCGACCAGGCCAAGGAGCTGATGGCCGATGCCGGCTACGGTGATGGCGTCTCGATGACCTGTTACGCCTACCAGGGCCTCGGCTTCGAGAAGGCCGGACCGATCCTCATCTCCCAGCTGGCCGAGATCGGCATCGACCTGGAGATCGTCCCCTCCACCCCGGCTCAGGTCGGCCCCTTCTTCACCAACCAGACCGATGCGCACTGTGCCCTCGCGAACTGGGGCTCCACCGACCCGTACAAGGCCTATCAGCTGCTGTGGAGCAACTCCTACTACAACGCCGGCAAGGTCGACCTCGGCATCGACGAGGAGATCGCCGAGTTCACCACGACCTACGACGACGAGGGCGAGGTCGAGCTGGTGCGGTCGATCCTGGAGAAGCAGCAGACCAACCCCGGTTATGTGCCGATCATGCGCTCGCCCCTCGTCGACGTCTATCGCCAGAACATCGGCGGCCAGGTGGAGAGCCCCCTGGGCATCACCAATGCTCGCGGCCTCCACTACACGAGCTGACGGGAGGAGTTCGATGACGAGGCACCCTGCGCGAGGCCGGATCGGCCGCCGGTCACCGGCCACCGAGCCGGAGCCCGGTGAGGAGATGCTGACCGTCGAGGATCTCGTCGTGGAGTTCGGCGACGGCCCTACGGCGACCCGGGCTCTGCGTGGTGTGGATCTGAGCTTGCGCGCCGGCCAGGTGCTCGGGGTGGCGGGAGAGTCCGGCAGCGGCAAGACCACGGCTGCCCTCGCGACGATGGGCCTGCTGGCCCGGGGGGCCCGCACCTCGGGCTCGATCCGCTATCGCGGTACCGAGCTCCTGAGCCTGCCCGAGCGAGAGCTCCGCCAGTACCGCGGCAGTCAGCTGGCGATGATCTTCCAGGAGACCGCCTCGGCCCTGAACCCGGTGTTCACGGTGGGCGATCAGCTGATGATGGCCGCCCGGGCTCACACCCCGGGCGGCCGGGGCGAGGTGCGGCGGCGGGTGGAGGCCGCGCTCGCCGATGTGCGACTCCTCGACACCGATCGGGTGATGAACAGCTACCCGCACGAGCTCTCCGGCGGCATGTGCCAGCGCGCCATCATCGCGATGGCCTTGAGCTGCGGCTCGCGGGTGCTGTTCGCCGATGAGCCGACCACGGCCTTGGACGTCTCGGTGCAACGGGAGATCCTCGATCTGATCCGCGGCCTGGTGGACCGGCACCGGCTCGCGGTCATGATGATCTCGCACGATCTGGCCGTGTTGTCCGATGTCTGCGACGACCTGATGGTGATGTATCGCGGCCGGGTCGTCGAGAGCGGCGACGCGCGCACGGTGCTGTCCGCACCGGGACATCCGTACACGCAGGCCCTGCTCGACTGCATCCCGACGCTGCACGGGACGGGTGGCGATCTGCGCGAGATCACCCCCGAACAGCGGGTCATCATCGAGAACGCCGCCCCGGTCGGGGTGGCCGCCCACGGAGGTGCGAGGCGATGACCCGGATGATCCTGCGTCGCCTGGCGACGTCGATCCCGACGATCCTGCTCGGCACGATCCTGATCTTCGCGCTGCGCTATCTCCTCCCGGGGGGCCCGGTCGAGGCGATGCTCGGCGGCGGCGCCCAGGGCGAGATCAGTCCCGAGCAGATCGCGGCCTTGGAGGAACGCTACGGCCTCGACGCCCCGGTTCCGCTGCAGTACTGGCACTGGCTGACCCAGGTGGTGCAGGGAGACCTCGGGCATTCCTATTACAGCCAGCAGTCGGTCACGGCGGTGCTCAGCCAACGGGTGTTCCCGTCCTTGGAACTCATCGTGCTGTCCTTGCTGCTCTCGATCGTCATCGGTCTGACCCTCGGCATCATCGCCGCGGTGCGACGCGATCATGCGTCGGGCCGAGCCGTGCGCGTCGCGACCGGCCTGGGCCTGTCCGTGCCCGATTTCTGGCTCGGTGCCATCGCCGCGGGCACCCTCGGCCTCACCCTGGGCATCTTCCCCGCCGTGGGATTCACCCCGCTGTCGGAGGGACTCGGAGCCAATCTCTACTCCGTGACCCTCCCGGCGCTGGTGCTGTCGGTGGTGACCGGCTCGTTCCTCGCCCGGCACATCACCAGCGCTATGAGCGCGGCACTGGACAGCCCTTATGTCCGCACCGCGTGGGCGATGGGTCTGCCCAGCCGGACGATCTATCTACGCTGCGCGCTCCGCAATGCGCTGGGTCCGGTCATCACGCTGATCCCCCTGGCCTTCGCGGGTCTGGTCGGCGGCACGCTGCTGGTCGAGACGATCTTCGCCATCCCCGGCCTCGGCACCGAGATCATGCGATCGGTCACCAGCCAGGACTATCCGGTGGTGCAGGGGATCGTGCTGATCGTCGGCGTCCTGGTGGCGGTGCTGAATCTGCTCGCCGATGTGGTGCTGGCCTTCCTCGATCCGCGGATGCGGAGGGCGGCGGCATGACCCGATCACGGCCTCCCGTGCCCGCTACCGACCCGATCGCGATCACCGACCCACAGCAGGGAGCATCATGAGCATCCCCGGACGCACCGAGCCCGCCGACACCCTCGATATCGGCGGGACCCCCGGACCCGAGGCACCGATGGTCGGCCCGGGTGTCGTCGAGGCGGACACTCGCCGGCGTCGGCGATCCGGGCGCCGTTTCGGGGCCATCCCGATGATCGGGCTGGTCATCTTCGCGGCCCTGCTCCTCGTCAGCATCCTCGCTCCGCTGCTCCCGTTGGCCGATCCCCTGGCCCAGTCCCTGGACTCTCGCAGCAGCGGTCCGCTGTCCGGACACCTGTTCGGCACCGATCTGGTGGGCCGCGATGTTCTGAGCCGCACCATCTACGGCGGCCGCTCGGCCTTCGCCGGGATCGGCATCGCCGCGGCGGTGATGCTGCTGATCGGCATCCCTTGGGGGCTCATCGCGGGCTTCTCGGGGACGGTCGTCGACGAGACCCTGATGCGGATCGCCGATGCCCTGCTGTCCTTCCCCTCGCTGGTGCTCGCCATTGGCGTCGTCTCGGTGCTGGGCCCCTCGATGGAGAACGGCATGGTCACGGTCGGCGTGATCTGCTCACCGGTGATCGCCCGACTATTGCGGGCTGCGGTGCTGCCCTTGCGCGATGCCCAGTTCGTGCAGGTCGCCGGGTCACTCGGCGTCACCCGCACGAGGGTGGCGTTGCGCCATGTGCTTCCCAATGCGATGGCCCCGGTCCTGGTGCAGACCTTCGCGCTCGGCGCTCAGTTCCTGATCGTCCAGGCGGCGCTCGGCTTCCTCGGTCTCGGATCGCCGCCGCCCGCACCCTCCTGGGGACAGGACATGGCCGATGCCTATATGAACTTCACCTCCGAACCCTTCGCGACGATCGTGCCGGGCCTGGCGATCACACTCGGTGCGTGGAGCATCAGCGCGATCGGCGACGGACTCCGCGATGTCCTGGTCCGATCCTGAACACGATGACGAGGAGAACATGATGATCACGCCCACCGTCGAGCCGACCGAGGTCGGCCTCGATCCCGACCGCCTCACCCGGCTGGACCGCTATCTCCAGCGCTATGTCGACGACGGGCTGCTGCCGAACTGGCAGATCGCCGTGACCCGACGCGGCGAGGTCGCCTACACCGCCTCCGGCGGATATCGCGATCTCGAACAGCGGACGCCGGTGGGCTCGGACTCGCTGTTCCGCATCTACTCGATGACCAAGCCGGTCACCTCCGTGGCGGCGATGATGCTGTACGAGCAGGGTGCCTTCCAGCTGTCCGATCCGATCGGCGACATCCTGGAGTCCTTCGCCGATATGCGGGTCTACGCCGGTGGCAGCGACCTCGCGCCCTCGACCGTCGCGGCGACCGAGCCGATCCGGATGGTGCATCTGCTCACGCATACGGCGGGCCTGACCTACGGTTTCTTCCGCCAGCATCCGGTGGACGCCATGTACCGGGACGCCGGCCTCGACGGCAGCGTGCCGATGGACCTGGCCGGCCTGTGCGACACCATCTCCGAGATGCCGCTGCTCTTCCAGCCCGGCACGGAGTGGGCCTACTCGATGGCGACGGACGTACTGGGCCGCGTCGTGGAGGTCCTGAGCGGACGGTCGCTGGCGGAGTTCCTCACCGCCGAGATCTTCGAACCCTTGGGCATGGACGACACCCGTTTCGGCATCGGCGAGACTCCCGACCCCCGCCTCGTCCGCCTGTACGGGCTGACCGAGTCCGGGCTCGTCCCGGCCGATGACGCCGCCCGCGGGGTCGAGCATCCACCGCATCGCTCCGGAGGCGGCGGGCTGATCAGCTCGGCACACGACTACCACCGTTTCACTCAGATGCTGTTGCGCGGCGGGGAACTCGACGGGGTGCGGCTGCTCGGCTCGCGCACCGTCGATTTCATGACCCGCAACCACCTGCCCGGTGGAGTCGATCTGGCGACCTATGGGCGCCCGCTGTATTCGGAGTCGCCGATGCCGGGTGTCGGCTTCGGACTGGGGTTCTCGGTCGACCTCGATCCGGCGGCCACCGGGCGCCCCGGCAGTCCCGGTACCTACGGCTGGGGCGGTATGGCCGGGACCCGGTTCTGGGTCGATCCGGCCGAGGAGCTCACGGCGCTGTTCTTCACGCAGGCGTTCACCTCGCGACCGCTGCCTGTGCGGGAGGGGCTGCGCCAGCTGGTCTACCAGGCGCTGACCGATCGGCCTCCGGCTCGCTGAGCGTGGCGGGCGCGGGTCAGCCGGCGTCGCTCTTGGTCTGCACGTCCACCAGCTCACCGACCGCGACACTGCGGTCGTCGGTGTGGAAAAGCTCCGAACACGTCAACAGCGTCACGAGCTTCTCGGTGGGCTCGACGCCGGCGGCATCCGGCGACGGCACCGGCTGCAGCGGCCAGGTGGTGCGGAAGTCGACGCGGGTCGCATCGCCGTTGTCGCGGAGCCGGTAGGTGAAGATCTCGGTGCGCGTCTCGACGATGATGTCGTCGCCCGCCTTGAGATCGAAGAAGTGGCGGAACGGCTCGCCATGCGTGACACGGTGGGCGGCGAGCACCAGATTGCCGACCTCGCCCGGCTTGGCGCCCTCGGGGTACATGCCGATGCCCTTCGCGAAGGTGGGATCGTCGAAGCCGAGGAGGATCGGCACCTCGTAGTCGGCACCGAATCGCGGAACCCGCAACAGCCCCTCGCCCTTGATCTCCGTGGCATCGTCACCACGATCCCAGTCCTGGACGATCGTGGTGCGCAGCGACTCGTGCTCCTTCTTGGCCAGCCAGGTGGTACCCCAGTACTGCCAGGCCACATAGCCGAGCACGGCGAGGCCCGCGATCACCAAGGCGAGGCCGAGGGCCCCGAGAGCGCGGCCCGAGCGGCGCGAGGTCGTCTGCGTCGTCACCATGCCAGTCTCTCATCTCGGGCCTAGAGTGGGTACTGTCCGCTTCCGAGGACCGGACGCGAGATTTCTTTTCCCGAAAGTGCTTGCCGCCCTGCACCTGGTGTGTATAGTTGAACATGCAGCACAGAGGTTCCCTCGCAGCTGCCGACGGCCCGCCGTTTCACCCCCCGAGAACGGCGGGCCGACCTCTGTCTTCAGCACCTTTCAGCGCGGACCGCGGGTATCGTCGTAGCCGATGAAGACCTCCAGCGCACGCCTCACCGGCCTCGGCACCACGATCTTCGCCGAGATGACCGCGCTGGCGCAGTGCACCGGGGCGATCAACCTGGGCCAGGGCTTCCCGGACACCGACGGACCCGACGAGATCCTCACCTACGCGGCTGACACCGTCCGAGGTCACGGACATCACCAGTACGCCCCCGGCATCGGCATCCCCGAGCTGCGCCGGGCGATCGCCGAGCATCAGCACCGCTGGTACGACCTGGTCGTCGATCCCGATACCGAGGTCATCGTCTCCACCGGCGCCACCGAGGCGATCGCCGCGTCGCTGCTCGGCCTGCTCGACCCCGGCGACGAGATCGTCGTCCTCGAGCCCTACTACGACTCCTATGTCGCGATGATCCAGATGGCCGGCGCGACGCGGGTCCCCGTCACCCTGCGCACCCCTGACTTCCGCGTGCCGCTCGATGCCCTGCGGGCCGCGATCACCCCTCGGACCACCGCGATCCTGCTGAACTCGCCGCACAATCCCACCGGGACGGTGCTGAACCGCGAGGAACTCGAGACGATCGCCTCGGTGGCGGTCGCGCACGACCTCGTCGTCATCAGCGACGAGGTCTATGAGCACCTCGCCTTCGACGAGCCGCATGTCCCGATCGCCACGCTGCCGGGCATGCGCGAGCGGACGATCACGATCTCCAGCATCGGCAAGAGCTTCTCGCTGACCGGCTGGAAGGTCGGCTGGGCTACCGGTCCCGCGGAACTGCTGCGCTCGGTCATGGGGGTCAAGCAGTTCCTCTCGTACACCTCCGGCGCGCCGCTTCAGCCCGCCGCGGCAGCGGCGCTGGGGGCCGATGACGCCTACTTCGAGGCCTTCCGGGACCGTCTGCGTGGCCAGCGCGATCTGCTCTGCGACGGCCTGCGCGATATCGGCTTCGAGGTCTTCACGCCGCAGGGCACCTACTTCGCCACCACCGACGTGCGCCCGCTCGGCTATACGGATGGCATCGATTTCTGTCGCCGGCTTCCCGAGCTCGCGGGCGTGGTGGCGGTCCCACAGGAGGTCTTCTACGACGACCGAGAGGCCGGCCGGCCGCTCGTGCGCTGGGCCTTCTGCAAACGCCCCGGGGTCCTCACCGAAGCCCTCGACCGGCTGTCCGCCCTCACCTGAGCCTCGGCTCCTGCCGAGATGTGGCCACCTGTGGCCCGTTTCACCACACCCGAACCGGCCACAGGTGGCCACATCTGGGCAGGGAGAATGTGGGGTATGGAGTTTAGGTTCGGCGGTGTCCTGTTCGACTGCGACGGTGTGCTCGTGGACTCCCTCGAGGCCGCCGGTGCCGCGTGGGACGTCTGGGCGGAACGCTATGCCCCGCAGTTCGACTACCGCACGCAGATGCGCCACGGTGTGCGCGCCGCTGACATCGTGGCCTCCTTCGTGGTCGCCGACCGGAGGGCGGAGGCCGAGAGCTTCCTGGAAGAGGCCGAGATCGAGGGGGCGGCGGGAACGCACGGCATCGCCGGAGCGGCGAGCCTCACCGCCGCTCTCCCCGGAGGCCGATGGGCCGTCGTCACGTCGGGGACGAGCCGGCTCGTCCGCGCCCGCCTCGACGCCGTCGGCATCGCCCGGCCCGAGCACATCATCGCCGCCGAGGACGTCACCTACGGCAAGCCGGACCCGGAGCCCTATCTGCTGGGCGCCAAAGGTCTCGGCCTAGAGCCGTCGGTCTGTGTCGTGTTCGAGGACGCGCCGGCCGGGGTCGCCGCCGCACGGGCCGCGGGAGTCGCCGCCGTGATCGGTGTCGGGGACCACCTCGAGGGAGCCGAGGTCGACGCCCGCGTCGACGACCTGCGTCAGGTGCGGGTGGCCGGGGACACCCTCATCCTCCAGTCCCGCTGAATCATTCGACGCCGGGATTGAGCACCCGGCGCAGGAACCGCCGCGTGCGCTCCCGCTCGGGATCGCCGATGACCTGAGCCGGCGTTCCCCGCTCGATGACGACACCATCGTCGAGGAACAGCACCTGATCGGCCACCGCCTCGGCGAACCGCACCTCGTGGGTCACGATCAGCATCGTCCATCCCTGACTCGCCAGATCTCGGATCACGGCGAGGACCTCACCCACGATCTCCGGATCGAGGGCCGAGGTCGGCTCGTCGAACAACACGACGCGCGGCGTGATCGCCAGTGCACGGGCGATGCCGACCCGCTGCTGCTGCCCTCCCGACAGCTGCGAGGGATACGCGTCCTCCCGATCGCCGAGACCGACCTGCGCCAGCAGCGCCCGGCCCTCGGCGACCGCCTCGTCGCGCGGGCGCCGCTGAGCGGTGACCGGGCCTTCGATGATGTTCTGGAGCGCGGTCAGGTGCGGGAAGAGGTGGTGTTGCTGGAAGACCATGCCCGACTGCGCACGCAGCTCCCTCAGGATCGTCTCGCGGCCTCGTCCGGATGCCGGCAGCCGGTCGAAGTCGACCTCGACATCACCGACCGACACGATGCCGCTCTCGGGGACGTCGAGGGCGTTGAGACAGCGAAGCAGCGTCGTCTTGCCCGAGCCCGACGGTCCGAGCAGAGCCGTGGCCGTGCCCTGCGAGGCCTCGAGATCGACGCCGCGCAGGACGGAACGGTCGCCGAAGGACTTGTGCAGTCCGTGAGCGCGCAACAGCGGCGGAGAGGAGGTCATGTCACGTACCGATCCAGTCGACGTTCGAGCCGGTGCTGGGCCCGCGACAGCAGCCAGCACACGATCCAGTAGTAGAGCCCCGCGAAGGCGTACAACGCGAGGAACTCGTTGCTCTCCCCCGCCGCCACCTGAGCGACGCGGAACAGATCGGTCACCAGCAGCACCGAGGCGAGCGAGGTGTCCTTCACCAGTGAGAGCAGGCTGTTCGAGAGCGGCGGGACGGCCGTGCGCAGGGCCTGCGGCAGGATGATGCGCCGAAGCGTCTGGCGATAGTCCAGGCCGATCGTGCGGGCGGCCTCGGTCTGCCCTCGAGGCACGGCCAGGATCGACGACCGGATGATCTCGGCGGCATAGCCGGCGACATTCAGGCTGAAGGTCGCCACCGCGGCCGGGAAGCGATCGAAGGTGAGTCCGAGCTGCGGCAGGCCGTAGAAGACGACGAAGAGCTGGAGGAGCAGCGGCGTCCCGCGAATGATCGAGACGAATGCCCCCGCCGGCCAGGAGAGCCAGCGGGTCCGCGAGATGCGGGCCAGGGCGACGCCCAGCGCGAGGATGAGACCGAGGACGAAGCTTGCCGCGGTGAGCGGGATCGTGACCTTGAGGAGCGCCAGCGTCATCGGCCAGGCCTCAGCTCGGAGCACGTCCCACGTCGATCGGCCGCCGCGCCCCTCGGTGGTCGCCTCCCCGCCGTCCTCGATCGACACGTCTGCACCGAAGTAACTGTCGGAGATCTCGGAGAGCGAGCCGTCCTCGCGCAACGAGTTCAGCGCCCGGTCGGCCTCGTCGCGGAGAGCGCCCTCGTCCTGCCGGAAGACGAGTACCTGCTCGGAGGTCTCCTGGTCGGCATCCGCGGCGATCTTGACCGCGTCCGAACCGGTGGTGGCGAGGTAGTCGAGGACGGCGATGTTGTCGTTGACGATCGCATCGACCCGGCCCTGCACCAGCAGCTCCGCGGCCTGGGCGAAGCCCTCCACCGTCTCGACCTTCGCACCGGCCTCGCGCGCGATCGCGGCCCAGTTGGTGGTGCTCGACTGTGCGGTGGTCTTGCCCTCGAGATCGGCCAGGCTCTGGATCGAGTCGTCATCGGATCGGGTGACGATCACACCCCGCGAGTAGGTGTACGGCTCGCTCAGCGCGTACCGGGCCTCGCGCTCGGGATTGATAGAGACCTGATTGGCGATGATGTCGACGCGACCGGCATCCAGGGCGGGGAAGATCGCGTCGAACTGGGTCTCGACGAACTCCAGCCGCCAGCCCGCGCGCTCGGCGACCGCCTCGATGACCTCGATGTCGTAACCGGTCAGCTCGTCGGTATCGGGATCGCGGTAGGTGAACGGCGGATACGTGCCCTCGGTACCGACGCGGAGGACCGGATCGTCCTGCTCGGCCGGCATCGCCGTCGCTGGTCCACCGAGCAGGAGCGTCAGCAGGACGGCGAGCGCCATCGACCAACGGACGGCACGCGACATCGCTCCCCCTCGGTCAGACTCTCACCCTGGCCGCGCGGCACAGGCGACAGCGGCGAGCACGGCCCTCAGTGTAGCCCCGGCAGTCCCTCGCGGCCGGTCGTCTCAAGGCGCCCGACCACCGCATTGGCATCGCCCCGGCGCGGTCGCACATGAGCGATGAATGAGCAACCATCACGCCTCGGACCGTCGTCCGTGGCGAGACCGGTGGGTGACCACGCACCGCCCTCGATCCACGACGCCGGGGCGGTGCGTCATCAACGATCCTCGCGGCGCACCCCGCCACGCACACCAAAACCGATGGTTGGCCACTCACCGGGATCCGGCCTCGGCGCAAGGCGGTGCACCATCAACCATCCCGATCGCAGCGTGGTTGAGCACTCACCGCGATCGATACGGACCCGATACAGGTGCGCCATCAACCATCGCGTCGGGTGAAGGTTGGTTGATCACTCACCGCCCTCGGGAAGGGACCGAGGAAGTCAGGCGAGGGGGGTGGTCCAGGCGTCGTAGCCGTAGACCCAGTCTCCGTCGCCGGAGTCCTTGAGCCACTCGTTGCCGCGTGAGCCGATCTGGATCGTCGCCGTACGGTCGTGGCGCGCCTCCTCATAGGCGCGGAGACGGTCGGCGAGCTCACCGGGCTCGGCCAGCGCGCGGGCGAGCACCACCGCGTCCTCGATCGCCTGCCCGGCCCCCTGCGCCATGAACGGCATCATCGGATGGCAGGCATCGCCGAGCAGGGTCACCCGATCCGTCGACCAGCGCGGCAACGGGTCGCGGACGTAGAGCGCCGACTTCAGCACCTCGTCGACGGCATCGAGCAGCCGCCGGGCCTCGGGATGGAAGGACGCGTACATCGAACGCAACTCATCGGAGTCACCCGGCGTGGTCCACGACTCCTCGAGCCAGCTGTCCTGCGGGGCGGTGGCGAAGATGAAGACGTCCTCGCCCCGGTTGAGTGGGAAGGTGACGATCTGCGTCTGCGGATCGGGCCCCCACCACTTGGTGAACGTTCCGAGATCGGCTTGATCGGAGAGCTTCTCGGCCGGCACGACCGCGCGGAAGGCGACGACGCCGGTGAACTCCGGATGCTCCTGTCCATGGACGGCGGTGCGGACGGCCGAGTGGATCCCGTCCGCGCCGACGACGAGATCGGCCCGATGGGTCGTGCCGTCGGCGAAGCCCAACTCGACACCATCCGCATCTTCGGTCAGCGAGGTCAGTCGCTTGTCGAGCTGCAGGGAGCCCTCCGGCAGCGCCTGCTGCAAGGCCGCGAGCAGGTCGGCCCGATGCATCGTCAGCTGCGGGGAGCCGTAGGCCCGCTCGGCCGCATCGGACATCTCCAGCCGCGAGGTCACCTCGCCGGTGTCCCACGTGCGGCTGATGCGGTGGGTCGGCCGGGCAGCCGTGCGCCGCAACTCCTCGCCCACACCGAGCCCGTCCAGCGCGCGGACGGCGTTCGGGGTGAGGTTGATGTCGGCGCCCACCCGACCGAGCCCCGGGGCCTGCTCGAAGACCCGGACCCAGTGTCCGGCCTTGTCCAGCGCGATGGCAGCGGCCATGCCGCCGATGCCTCCGCCGATGATCGCGATATCGCGCTCGGTCATGTTCGTCTCCCTCATCTGGTCAGGCCACCCGCACGTCCGACGCATCGTCCGGCGTCGCGGTACCGCGCAGCAGCCGCAGTACGTGTGCTCGCGCATGGACGAACTCGGCCTCCTCCTTGGTCGTGATCTGATCACGCGGACGCGCCAGGCCGACGTCGATCACCTCGGCGACGGTGCTCGGCGGCTTGGAGAGCACGATGATCCGGTCCGCCAGATAGACGCTCTCGTCGATATCGTGCGTGACCACCAGCACCGTGATGTCGAGCTGCGCCTGGATCGACAGCAGCAGGTCCTCCAGCTCCGCGCGGGTCTGGGCGTCGACCGAGGCGTAGGGCTCGTCCATCACCAGCAGCCGCGGCCGGCAGGCCAGCGCCCGGGCGATCGCGACACGCTGCTGCATGCCTCCGGACATCTGCCACGGGTACAGCCGGCCCTTGCCGTCGAGGCCGACGGCCTTGAGCGCCTCCTCGACGCGCTGGGCGCGTTCGGCCTTGGACGTCCGGCGGCGCAGCGGGAAGGCGACATTGTCCTCGACCCGCATCCACGGGAACAGCGAACGCGAGTAGTCCTGGAAGACCATCGCGAGTCCCTCTGGCACGCCGTTGACGACCTCGCCGTCGAACAGCACGCGACCGCTCGTGGCCTCCTCGAGGCCGGTGATGATGCGCAGGAGCGTGGTCTTGCCGGCCCCTGAAGGACCCACGATGACCGACACCTTCCCGGCCGGGATGGTGGCGCTGATGTTGCCGATCGCGCGATTCTGCCCGTAGGTCTTCGAGATCTCGTCGAGTACCAGCTCCGCGGGGGCGGGGGTCTCGGTGGCGTGGTCAGTCATGCTGAAGGGTCACTCCTCTGTGCCAGGCCAGGACCCGGCGTTCGATCTGGACGAGTAGGACGTTCAGGACGATGCCGATGAGCGCCAGCGCCACCAGCACGGACCAGAAGCCCGGATAGTCGAAGTTCCGTTGGTTCGCGACGAGCAGATTGCCGAGCCCGTTCTTGGAGCGCTGGAGCTCGGAGATGATCATGAGGATCAGCGAGAGCGAGAGCGCGACCCGGACGCCGGCGAAGATCTTGGGGGCGGCGCCGGGGAGCACGATGCGGGTCAGCACATCCCACGAGGAGATCTTGAAGACCGAGGCGACATGGGCTCGCGCGGTGCCGATGCTCTGCACGCCGTCGATCGTGTTGAACAGGATCGGCCAGACGATGCCGAAGGCGATCAGCAGCACCTTCGGCCAGTCTCCGGTGCCGAACAGCAGGAAGAAGACGCCGATGAGAGCCGGCGTCGGCAGCGAGCGTCCTAGGTGCACGAGCGGCTGGAAGAGGGCGGCAAGCACCGGCTGCAGGCCGAGCGCAATCCCGAGGCCGACGCCCACCACGACCGCGAGCCAGAAGCCGAGGGTGGCCCGCCACAGGCTGGGGATGAGATCGCCACGCGCGACATCGCCGAGGAAGAAGTGGCGTGGATCGGTGCTCAGGAAATCGCTGATCACCCGCTGCGCGACCTCCAGCGGAGGCGCGATGAACAGGCCGTTGGTCTCGCTGCGCGAGCCCAACCACCAGAGGAAGACCAGCAGGACCGGGACGATCAGCCGGATGGCCGCGGTCTTCAGCAGGGGTCCGAGACGATGGGGCAGACGCGTGGACGGCATCGCCGTCGACTCGTCGTGGGTCATGGAGGTCACTGAGCCAACCCCTCCTTCCAGCCGAAGGCCAGTCGATCGATGGAGGCGAGGACGCCGGTGACGAGCACACCCAGCACACCGGCCACGAGGGTCGCCGCGTAAACGCCGTCGAGATTGCCCGCATTGGTGCTGGCCACCAGGATGTAGCCGCCGATGCCCTGCCCGGAGCCGAACAGCAGCTCGGCGCTCACCGCGACGATCAGTCCGATCGAGGCGGCCACGCGAATGCCCGTGAACATGAAGGGCAGCGCGGCGGGGAGGCGGATCTGCATCAGGATCCCGGCGCGCGAGACGTGCAGCGTCCGGGCGGTCTGGATGGCCACCGGATCGACCGCCCGGGCCGCGTACATGGAGTTGAAGAGGATCGGCCACATGCACGCCAGCGCGACCGTGAGCGAGAGCGGCAGCATGCCCGCGCCCAGGATCAGGACGAGCAGGGGCCCGACGGCGATCGACGGCAGCGGGCGGAGGATCTCGACCGGCAGCAGGAACATCGAGAAGATCGTCGGCACTGCCCCCATCAGGCCGCCGAGGATGATGCCCACGACCGAGGCGATCACCAGTCCGAGCAGCCACTGCCGCAGCGTGAAGCCGATCTGGGTCCAGAACTCGCCATCGCCGAGCAGGTTGACGACCTGGCCGCCGACGGCGCTCGGCAGGGGCAGGCCCTCGCCGGAGAGCAGCCCCGTGCGGATCACCAGCTCCAGCACCGCGACGAAGCCGACCACGCCGACGACGCCCAGGACCACCTGGGTGCGCCGCGTGAGCGGATCGTGGATCAATTGCATCGAATCAGTCCTCTGGTGGTGTGGATGGTGCCGCGCGGAGCCTGGGCCCCGCGCGGCACGGCCCGGGGGACGTCAGTCCTCGTTGACGATCGTGAACTCGGACGCGTCATAGCCTTCTTCGATGATTCCCAGCTCGGCCATGAAGTCGGCGATGTCCTGCATGCCCTCGACACTGAGCTGCACGTCGAGCACGGGAAGGTGCATCTCGGCGGTCGCGTCGGGGTCGGCGTCAGTCGCCTCGGGCCACCAGGAGCGGAACTCGTCGTCCTTGCCCTCCATGTCATCGCGGGCGGCGTTCAGCGCCTTGGCGAAGCGCTCGACGGTGTCGGCATCGGAGTTCGCGAACTGGGTGCTGGTGACGAAGGTCGAGACCGGCAGGCCGACCGTCTCACCCTGCACGAGATTGGCCACCTGGCGAAGACCCGCCTGTCGCGCCGCGGTGGCGTAGGGCTCGGGGAGGTAGCCGGCCTCGATCGATCCGTTCTGCACGCCGGCGACCATCTCCGGGAAGGGCACCTCGACCCACTCCGGCTCGGCGTCGACGCCCTCCTCCTGTGCGTGCCGCGCGAAGGTCACGTCGCCGATGTTGTTGGTGGTGTTGATGCCGACGGTCGCGCCGTCGAGGTCCCCGAGCTCCTCGATCGGCGAGTCGGGGGTGACGAAGACGCCGAGCTCGTCCTCGCCGAGACCGCTCACGAGGGCGACGGTCTGGACCGGGGCGCCCTGCGCGCTGGCCACGGTGGAGCTGATGGCATTGGAGAAGGCGAAGTCCAGCTCGCCGGCCACGACCTGCTGGATGCCGACCGGGCCGCCTTGCAGCGGCTCGAAGGTGACCTTCAGGCCCTGCTCTTCGTACTGGCCGTGGTCCTCGGCCCAGTAGACCGGGGCGTAGTCCGCGAGCGGCAGTACGCCGACGGTGATCTCGGTGAGCTCGTCACCGTCCCCGCTTCCGTCGCCGCCGTCACCCCCGCAGGCAGTGAGTAGCAAGGGCGTGGTGGCGGCGAGGGCCGCGAGCTTCCAGCGTGTGCGCATCCGTGAACTCCTGGGGGGGGTGGACCGGGGTGTGTCCCCGATCACGTCGCTGATGTCGCACCAGTGTGGACATCTTTTATCTAAGAGGTCAAGCTCTAAGAGACTTTTTTTTACCTGCCCGACATCAAATGAGAGACAACTACCGCTCGATCGAGTACCTTTTGTGAGGGTAGGCAAACCAGACGTGACCCCACCCGCGAGGTACTGTCGGGTAGCGCCCGAGGACGGTGCGACACCTTACCGCTGAGGAGATTTCGACAATGGCGACATCGCGCCCCAGGCGATCATCGGACCTGGTCGACCTCATCATCGACCAGTGGAGCCGGGAGATCCCCGATCTGGACGTGGGTAGCATCGGCGTGCTCGGACGCCTCCACCGCTGCGACCTGCGTTACCAGGCGCTCGTCAGCGAGATCCTCGCCGAGTTCAACCTCACCACCGCCGCCTTCGACGTGCTCGCCTCCTTGCGACGCAGCGGCCCGGACTACCGGCGCACCGCCGGGCAGCTGGCCGAGATCGGCCTGGTCAGCAGCGGCGGCATCACCCAACGCATCGACCGACTCGTCGACGCCGGCCTGGTGGAACGTTCCAAGGAGCCGCACGACCGCCGGATCGTCTACATCCAACTGACCGCGGAAGGCAAGGACCTCATCGACACCGTCCTCCAGCGGCACTTCGACGAGCAGAACACCCTCCTAGCGGGACTGAACCGGGCCGAACAGCGTCAGCTCGCCCAGCTGCTGTCGCGGCTGGAGGTTTCCCTCGAGATGGCCGAACGCCGCCGCGACGAACCCAACCTCGACGCCGGCTGACGCACCCGCTCGGGATCGACATACCCGCTACTGACGGTCCGCCTCGCCGAGTCGATGCCTCCAGTAATCAGGCCGGCGGCGGTGGTGTGCATAAGCGAGGATCACGACGCCGGGACCGGAGTGGTAGTACAGCACCCGATAAGGGAAGACCCCGACCTTCCTGCTGCGGATCGACGGGGTTCCCTCCCACCCGGGAAGCACCGACGCAGCGTGCGGCCAGTCGAGGATGCTCTGCACAGTGGCATCGACCGCGTCGAGATAGTCATTGCCCAGCCCTGGCTGTTCGTCGTCATACCAGAAGGCGGCCGCACGCAACTCGACACGAGCCTCTGGATGCTCGCGCTTGCTCGGGCTCACACCCGACGCGCCGCCAACTCGTCGCGGAGCTGGGCATGCGACTCATCGACCTCGAGCAGCTGGACCTGGCCGCTCTCCACTCCGTCGACACGGCGGCGCAATTCAGCACGCCACGCCGCATCGACACGCACCTGATCGGCCCCGGCATCGCGCTCATCGTCGAGACTGGAGAGAACTCGGTGAATCACCGCCGCGCGCTCATGCGTGTCGAGTGCGAGCAATGCTCGCTCGACCTCCACGGCGTCCGATGTCATGCAGCGAGTCTAGCGCCGGAGACCCGCGGCCACCAGGAACTTCTCCACAGCTGACGTGCCCGTTGAGCGTGGGGGGACCTCCCACACTCAACGAGTGTGAGGTCAGTGGCGGCCCCAGGGGATGGGGTCGCCGGTGAGATCCCAGTACAGGCTCTTCTGGCGCATGTACTGCGCGATACCGTCGCGGCCCTTCTCCGTCCCCAGGCCGCTCTCCTTGTGCCCGGAGAACGGCGTCGAGATGCTGAACTGCTTGTAGGTGTTGATCCAGACCGTTCCCGCCTCGACGGCCCGCGCGATACGCCAGGCACGCCGGTAGTCGGCGGTCCAGATGCCGCAGGCGAGACCGAAGTCGTTGTCATTGGCTTGCGCGACGAGCTCGTCCTCGTCCTCGAAGGGCAGCACCACGGCGACCGGACCGAAGATCTCCTCACGGCAGATGGTGTCCTCATTGCGCACCCCGGCGAGGATCGTGGGCAGATAGTAGGCACCCTCGGCCAGCGACTCGTCGTCCGGCACGCTCGCGCCCGTGAGCACCTGGGCCCCCTCCTCGACCGCCTGCCGCACCATCTCCGCCACCTGATCGCGGTGGTCGTGGTGGACCATCGGCGCGATATCGGTCGCCGGATCGGTGCCTGGGCCGACCCGCAGCGTTTCCGCGCGCTCGACCAGGCGTCCGACGAACTCGTCGTAGACCTCGGCGTGGACGAACACGCGTGAGCCGGCGATGCAGCTCTGCCCGCTGGACGAGAAGATCCCGTACGCGACCCCGGCGACGGCTTGATCGAGGTCGGCATCGGGGAAGACGATCGTCGGCGACTTCCCGCCGAGCTCGAGCGTGACGGGCATGACCTTGTCGGCAGCGACACGACCGATACTGCGACCGGTCGTGGTGCCGCCCGTGAACGAGATCTTGCCGACGCCCGGATGGGCGACGAGGGCATTGCCGATGATGCGCCCGGAACCCGGGAGCACCGAGAGCAGACCTGCCGGGAGACCGGCCTCCTCGCAGATCCGGCCGAGCAGCAGGGAGACGAGCGGCGCCCACACCGGCGGCTTCAGCACCACGGCATTGCCGGCGGCGAGGGCGGGGGCGACCTTCTGGGCATCCGAGGCGATCGGCGAGTTCCAGGGGGTGATGGCCGCGATGACCCCATAGGGCTCGTGCACGGTCATCGTGAGACTGCCGCCGCGCTGCGGGGTGACCGACTCCTCCATGGTCTCCAGTGCCGCGGCCATATAGCGGAAGGTGCCGGCGGCGCTCGCCGCGAGGGCACGGGTCTCCCCCAAGGTCTTGCCGGTGTCGGCGGTCTGCACACGCGCGATCTCGTCGGCGCGCTCCTCGATGAGATCGCCGATCCGATACAGCACGCGGGCCCGTTCATGCGGGAGCAGGTCGCGCCAGCCGCTCTCGCGTGCCGCGGCGTGGCCTCCGGCGACCGCGTCCTCGACATCGTCGAGCGCCGCACCGTGGAAGGCGTGCACGACGGCTCCGGTGGCGGGATCCCGTGTCTCGATGAGGTCGCCGCCGCCACGGCGCCACCGGCCGGCCACGAGGATCTCATCGGACCACCCGGTGACCGGACCGATGCCGTCTACCGTGGATAGAGTCATGAAAATCTCCTTAGGGCAAAGATATTTTTGAAGGGCCGGTGAACCCTGGGAAGCTGGGCCGATCGGCGTCTCACACCTGTTTGAATGTCGCTTTTCTCAGCGATCAAGCCTTGACGCGCAGCGTGACACGCCTCATAGTACTAAATATCTTAGCTCTGAAACAACAGCTTGAAGGAGTCACCCGATGACCACCACCGATGCGAATGTCGACGCCAACCCCGAGCTCGAGCAGCTGATCGATTCCTGCATTGCCTCGCGCGAGACCCGCAACGAGGACTGGGACACGCTCGGCTTCCAGGCCCAGAAGGGCGGCGACCGCTTCCGCCGCGCCCAGATCCGCTACGTCGGCTCCGGCGCGACGGGCAACCACGAGGGCGATGACAACATCATCCCCTCGAAGGGCTTCACCTTCTCCAACATGCGGCTCCCCTCCGGCGCGGTCGGCCCCGAGCACACGCACAATGACGTCGAGGAGGCCTTCTTCGTCCTCGAGGGCGAGGTCGAGGTCACCGTCCACGATGTCGAGGACGGCACCAAGACCGCCACCCGCGTGCTCGGCTACCGCGACCTCATCGTCGTGCCGGCCGGCGTGCCGCGCAGCCTGCGCAACCCGGGCACCGAGGACGCGCTCTTCTGCGTCATCATCGGCACCCAGAAGCCCCAGCTGCCGACCTACCCCAAGACGTCGGAGATGTACGGCGTCACGCGCGACTGAGCCGCGGCTCAGCCCGATTCACCACCACAGGGAGGCACACCTGCGATGGACACCCGGAATGATTCACGCGAGCTGCGCGTCAGCCAGATGCGCTGGGAGGCCGACGGCGTCCTGAGCGTCCGGTTCTGCGACCCGTCAGGAGAGGATCTGCCCTCCTGGCAGCCCGGCGCCCACCTCGCGCTGCATCTCCCCGGCGGTCTCGTCCGGGAGTTCTCCCTCTGCTCCGATCCGCAGGACCGCGACGGCTGGACCGTCGCGGTCCTGCGGGAGCCGAGCTCACGCGGCGGCAGCGCCTATGTGCACACGCAGCTGCGCGTCGGCGACCTGATCACCGTCGACGGGCCCCGCAACAACTTCGGCCTCGAGGACGCCGAGCGCTACCTGCTCATCGCGGGTGGCATCGGCATCACGCCGATCCTCGCGATGGCCCGCGAGCTGGAGAGCCGCGGCGCCGACTGGCGCATGCTCTACGCCGGCCGCTGGGTCACCACCATGGCCTTCCTCGCCGAACTGGATCGGATCGGCGCGGGCAAGGTGGAGCTGCATGCCGACGACGAGGCCGGAGGCCCGCCCGATCTGGCGGCGACCCTCGCCGATGTCGACGGCCGCACCCTTGTCTACGTCTGCGGCCCCGAGCCGCTGCTCGCCGCCGTCGAGGAGCAGCTGGCTGATCCGGGCCGCCTGCGCCTCGAGCGCTTCAAGGCGCCCGAGCCCATCGCCCCGCCCGCGGGCGGGGACCAGCCCTTCGACATCGTCTGCGCCGGCTCCGGCCGCCGCATCCACGTGCCGGTCGACACCACCGCGCTCGCCGCGCTGGAGGCCGCCGGGGTCCCGATGCCGAGCTCCTGCACGGAGGGCATCTGCGGCACCTGCGAGACCGGCGTGATCGCCGGTACCGTCGACCACCGCGACTTCCTGCTCACCGAGGACGAGAAGAGCGCGCAGAAGACGATGTTCGTCTGCGTCTCGCGTGCGCTCACCCCCGAGCTCACCCTCGACGTCTCCTGATCCTTCGACCCTTTGGAGCCCACCGTGACCGATTCGATGATCGTCAACCCCGGACCTCCCGTCGCCACCGTGCGCTCGCTGCGCTCGGTCTCGCTGCTCGTGCCCGATCCCCAGGCGGCGATCGACTTCTACACCGGCTCATGGGGACTCAGCGCCGTCGACCAGGGCGATGACGCGGCCTGGCTGCGCGGCACCGGCGAGGAGCACCACATCCTGCACCTCGGCCACCACGAGGAGAACGCCCTCGGCCGCATCGTCTTCGCCGTCGCCACGCGCCGGGAGGTCGACGACGCCGCTCGCGCGCTGGAGACCCTCGGCGTGCCGATCGTCCACGAGCCCGGCCCGCTCGACGATGCCGCGGGCGGCTACGGCGTGCAGTTCGTCGACCCCGAGGGACGCCTCATCGAGCTCAGCGCCGACCGTTACGCGGTCACCGCCCAGGACGCCAACGGCCGCGAGGCGATCCCCCGCAAGATCGCCCACGTCGTGCTCAACACCGTCGACATCGACGCCGCCTGTGCCTTCTACACCGAGGTGCTGGGCATGCGGATCTCGGACTGGTCCGAGCACCAGATGGCCTTCCTGCGCTGCAACAGCGACCACCACGTCATCGCCTTCAACCAGGCCCCGTGGACCTCGGTCAATCACGTCGCCTACGAGATGCCGACCGTCGATCACTTCATGCGCGGCATCGGCAAGCTCAAGCAGACCGGGGTCAGTCCCGAGTGGGGACCGGGCCGCCACGGACCGGGCGACAACACCTTCTCCTACTTCACCGATCCGGCCGGACTCGTGTGCGAGTACACCTCCGAGGTCGCGCAGATCGACGAGGACAGCTGGCTCTGCCGGGTCTGGAAGCGGACCCCGGAGCTCTCGGACCAGTGGGGCACCGCGGGCCCGCCCACCGAGAAGATCCGCCGGCACATGGCCGGCATCCCCGACTCGGGCCACCTCACCCGCCTCTCGACCACCGCCTGAGCGAGCACGACGATGAGCGAAGCCGTAGCCGTTCCCGTGCCAACCGCGCCTCGTCCCCGCGAGGGCGACCTGCGGGTCGTCGTGCTGGGCAAGGGGGCGATCGGGGCGCCGGTGCGCGAGGCGCTCGCGTCCGGACATGTCCAGGGGGCCCAGCTGACCGCGATCGTCGACCGTCGCGGCGCGACTCGACCCGATGGCGAGCCCATCCAGGGCGATACCTGGCTGGACGAGGCCGATCTGGTCGTCGAGGCGGCCGGGCAGACGGCCGTGGCCTCCCTCGGGCCCTCGGTCATCGCCGCCGGGGTGGACCTGCTCGTACTCTCCATCGGCGCGCTCGGCGATGGAGACCTGCACGACCGGCTCTCCGCCGGGCCCGGCCGGCTCTACCTGTCGACCGGGGCGATCGGGGGACTCGACGTGCTCCGCGCCGTCGCAGATGCAGGCACACTGCAGCACGCCCGTATCGAGACCACCAAGAAGCCCCGGACGCTGATCCAGGACTGGATGTCCCAAGGCCAGCGCGCCGAGCTGCTCGACGCCGTCAGCCGTGTGGAGGTGCTGCGGGGAAGCCCCCAGCACATCGCCGCTGCCTTCCCGGCCTCCGCGAATGTCGCGATGGCCGTGGCGGCAGCCGCGGGCTCCCCCTCGCTCGTCGAGGCAGCGGTCTTCGCCGACCCCACATGTACCGTGACGACCCACGAGATCACCGTCGAGTCGACCACCGGCACCTATCGCTTCCAGATCGCGAACCGGCCGTCTCCGGAGAATCCGGCGACCTCCGGTCTGGTCCCGCTCAGCGTGCTGCGTGCGATCCGCGACCTCGCCGGGCGGAAGGAGACCGTGCTGTGACCGGCCCCCAGCCCACCGAGGTCGCCGTGCGTACCTGGGCCCCCTCGGGTTCCTCTTCTCCCCGGACGACCCCGATCCTCCTCCTGCACGGCATCGGCGGCCGCGCCGACGCGTTCTCGGCGATGGGCGAGCTGCTCGCCGAGGCGGGCTGGAACACCGTCGCCTGGGACGCTCCCGGCTACGGCGCATCCCCCGACCCCGGCGCCGACATGCCCGGGGACGATGCTCCGGGCACCTATGTCGACGCCGTTCTCCGGCTCCTGGACGAGATGGGTGCGGCCGAGGCTCACCTCGTCGGCGTCTCCTGGGGTGGGGTGATCGCGACCCACGTCGCGGCGCGCGCCTCCGAGCGGGTCGCCTCCCTCACCCTCATCGACAGCACCCGGGGCTCCGGGACCACCGAGGAGAAGGCCGCCGGGATGCGAGCGCGGGTCGACGAGCTGATCGAGCTCGGCGGACCCGACTTCGCGGCGCGCCGCGCCCCCCGGCTGCTGGCCGACGGCGCCGACCCGGCGATCGCGGCCGAGGTCACCGACCACATGGGACGTGTCCGCGTGCCCGGTTACCGCGGCGCCGCCGAGATGATGGCCCAGAGCGACACCGGACCGCTGCTGCCGACGCTCCGCGTACCCACGCTCGTGGTGGTCGGCGACGAGGACCGCGTCACCGGTGTCGACGAGTCCCGGCTGCTCGCCCGCGAGATCCCCGGAGCCCGGTACGCCGAGATCGCCGGCGCCGGCCATGCCGCCTCCCAGGAGCGGCCCGCCGAGGTCACCGCCGAGCTGCTGGCCTTCCTGTCCGACCTTCCCGTCGCCGAGGGACTGAGCCGATGAGCGAGACTCCGCTGTACGTGGTCACCGGCGCCGGGCGCGGCCTCGGCCTGGCGATCGCCGAACGCCTCGGGCGCGACGGCGCCCGCATCGTGGTGGCCGAGCTGCGCCCCGAGATCGCCGAACAGGGCCTCGCCCACCTGACCGGACTCGGCATCGAGGCCCATCGGGTCGACACCGATGTCGCCGATGCGGACTCGGTCTCCGCACTGGGCGAGGCCGTCCGGGTCCTCGGCGGCGCGCACGGCCTGGTCAACAACGCCGCCCTCGCCGACGGGGTCGGCGGGCTGCCCTTCCACCAGATCCCCGAGGACGCCTTCAGCCGCGTCCTCGACGTGAACGTCCGCGGCACCTGGCTGGTGTCTCGCGCGCTCTACCCGCAGATCGCGCAGCACCGCGGGGCGATCGTCAACCTCGCCTCGGATGCCGCGCTCTACGGCTCCCCGCGCCTCGCGCACTACATCGCCTCCAAGGGAGCGATCATCTCCATGACCCGGGCGATGGCCCGCGATGCCGGGCCCGATGAGGTGCGCGTCAACGCGGTCGCCCCCGGGCTGACCCGCGTCGAGGCGACCGAGACCGTGCCCGATGAGCGCTACGACCTGTACCGCACGGGCCGTGCGCTCGACCGCGACCAGACCCCGGAGGACATGTCCGGGGCGGTGGCCTTCCTGCTGTCCGACGATGCCCGCTACGTCACCGGCCAGACGCTCGTCGTCGACGGTGGCTTCGTCATGCACTGACCTCGATCTTCGACCGAAAGGGAATGCGATGGATCTGCGACTGCGCGACCGCACCGTCCTGGTGACCGGTGCCAGCTCGGGCGTCGGGCTGGCCACCGCCCGGATGCTGCTCGCCGAGGGCGCGAATGTCGCCGCCTGCGCACGGGACGCCGAGCGCCTCGACGCGACCCTGCGCGCCGCCCAGGCCGACACCGAGGCTCCGGGCCGGATCCACGCGGTCTCCGCGGATGTCACCGATGCCGCGGCGATGGGCTCCTTCGTCGACTCCGCCGTCCAGGCTTTCGGCGGCATCGACGGTGTCGTCTGCAATGCCGGGCGCTCGCTCATGGCGACGATCGACGAGACCACCGATGACCAGATCCGCGAGGAGTTCGAGCTGAAGCTGTTCGGCGTGCTCAATGTCGTCCGGGCAGCGGCGAAGCATCTCGCGGCCTCCGAGGTCGCCTCCGTCGTGGCGGTCAACGCGATCCTCGCCCGCCAGCCCGAGCCGAAGCTGGCGATCACCTCGGCCGCCCGCGCCGGGCTGCTGAACCTCACGCAGACGCTCAGCCACTCCCTCGGCGCCGACGGCATCCGCGTCAACTCCGTCCTGCTCGGCCTCGTCGACACCGGCCAGTGGACCCGGCGGTACGAGTCCTCCGGCAGCGACCTCGACTACGCCGAGTGGACCGGCCGGCTCGCGGCCGACCGGGGCATCGTGCTCGGCCGGCTCGGCACCGCCGAGGAGGTCGCCTTCCCGATCGTGTCGCTGCTGTCCCCCCTGTCCGGCTACACCACCGGCGCCTGCATCGACGTCGGCGGCGGCGTCGCCCGCTACGTCTGACCCCCAGGAGAACCCATGTCCGATCCTCAGCAGCCCACCGGCGGCGACATCCTCGTCGACGTCATGCGCCGGCATGGTGTCGAGGTCGCCTTCGGCGTCGTCAGCATCCACAATCTCCCGCTGGTCGAGGCCGTCGATCGCGAGCTGCGCTTCGTCCCGGTCCGGCACGAGGCAGCCGCGGTCAACGCGGCCGACGGGTACGCCCGGGCGACCGGCCGCTTCGGCGTGGCGATCACCAGCACCGGCACCGGCGCCGGCAACGCCGCCGGCTCGATGCTCGAGGCGCTCTCCGCCGGCAGCCGCGTCCTCCACATCACCGGTCAGATCGACAGCGAGCACCTGGGCTCCGGTCGAGGGGTGATCCACGAGGTGCCCCGTCAGCTGCAGATGCTGGAGTCGATCTCGCGCTTCGCCCGCACGGTCGAGCACGTCGACGACGCCGAGCGGGTGCTCGAGGACGCCATCGCGGATCTGCAGACCCTGCCCCATGCGCCGGCGAGCATCGAGTGGCCGATCGACCTGCAGTATCTCGGGGAGCCCGAGCGCCAGGTCGCGGCCTCACCCGTCATCGGCGAGCCGCGCAGCCCCGAGGACGACGAGATCGAGGCCGCGGCAGCCCTGCTACGCTCCGCCCGACGCCCGCTGCTGTGGGCCGGAGGCGGCGCACGCACGATCGGCGCTCCGCTGCGCGAGCTCATCGAGCGGGTCGGGGCGGGACTGCTCACCAGCAACGCGGGACGCGGCAGCGTTCCGGAGGACCACTCCCTCGTGCTCGGCAACTTCGCCTCGAACCCGGGCCTCGACGAGCTCATCGGCGATGCCGACGTGCTGCTGAGCATCGGCACGCACTTCCGGTCCAATGAGACGCGCTCCTATCACCTGCCGCTCCCCCAGACCCAGATCGCGATCGATGTCGACGCGGCGGCCATCGGCCGGGTGTACCCCGCCGAGGTCGGCCTCGTCGGGGACGCGGCTGAGATCGTCCCCCGGCTGCTCGCGGCGCTCGGCGACGAGGCCGGGGCCGAGACGGGGTGGACCGATCGCGTCACCGCGACCCGTGAGAAGGTCCGCGCGGTGATGACCGAGAACATCGGCGCCTATGGCGACATCTGCGCCGCGATCGACGAGGTCCTCCCGACCGGATCCATCATCGCCCGCGATGTGACCATCCCGTCCAGCTCCTGGGGCAATCGGCTGCTGCCGATCGTCGACCCGCGATCGAATATCTTCCCGCTGGGCGGAGGCATCGGCCAAGGGCTGGCGATGGGTATCGGAGCGGCCGTCGGCCGACCGGACGTGCCGACCTTGATCATGGCCGGCGACGGTGGGCTCGTCGTGCATCTCGGCGAGCTGGCGACACTCGCCGGCGAGGCGCCCTGGTGCGTGCTCGTCATCTTCAACGACGGCGGTTATGGCGTGCTGCGCAATCTCCAGGAGGCGCACTCCGGCGAACGCCACGGGGTCGACCTCTTCACACCGGACTTCGGCGATCTCGCCTCCGCCCTCGCGCTGCCGTACGCGCTGGCCCGCGATGCGGGCGAGTTCCGCAGCGCGCTGCACAAGGCCGTCGACCTGCGCGCCCCGATGGTGATCGAGGTCGACGTGACCGCGCTGTCCCCGGCACCGGCCCCCTTCGTACCGCCGGTGCACGTCCCCGAGCGCCCCACCGCAGAGCCCCGCAGCAAGGAGGAAGACCGTGACTGAGACCCCCGTCAGCCCCCACGGCGTCGGCGCGATCGATTCGCCCGAGGCCGCCGTGCTGACCCTGCACAGCCACGAGAGCTGGTCCCGGCCGAGCCTGGAGGAGCACACGCACCTCACGGTGAGCTTCCAGGCCGGCCAGGACCTCGACCAGCGCACGTCCGCGGCCGCATCGACGGTCGAGGAGTTCGGCTCCCCCGTGCACGTCGTGGCCAGCGGCCCCGACGGTGCCGTGGCCGTACGGCTCGCGGTCACCCGTCCCGACCTCGTCAAGTCCCTCGTGCTCGCCGACTGCAGCCCGGCGAACGACCTCGGCGATGTCACCGACGATCTGCCGTCCGTGACCGTGCCTGCGCTCGTGGTCGCCGCCTGCCCGGACGGCACCAGCGGACTCGAGGAGTCCCAGACCCTCGCCGGACAGATCCCCAATGGCGTCTTCGTCGTCATCGACCACGTCGAGCTGCCCGCACACGACTCGCGGCCGGCGTCGTTCAGCGCGTGGTCGAACTCATTCATCTCCATCGTCGAGGGCCTGCGATCGCTGGACAGCGACGCGGTCACTGTCTCTTCGGCTCCCGCTACCCCCGCTTGATCACCACCGGAGGAATCATGGAAACACCGCTGTACCTCGAACCGATGCAGACCCGGGACGAGCCGCCGACGCCCTATGAGACGAAGCTCGCCGGACTCATCCACGCGATCTTCGCCGAAGGCCACGAGACGCTTCCGGCGCTCGTCGGGGCCCTCAACGAACGTGGTTCCACCGCGCCGGACGGCAGCGCGTGGACCGAAGAGACCTTCCGTGCCGAGATGCGACGACTGGGAGAATGACATGAGCACCCTGACCACCGCGCCGCGCGTCAACTCCGCGGGCAAGAACTCCGGACCCCTCACCGTCGAGGAACTGCAGGCGACCGGCCTCCGCGACCACTGGTACCCGGTGCTGCCGTCGCGGCTCGTGAAGCCCGGCGAGATGCAGAAGGTCACCCGCCTGGGCAAGGACTGGCTCGTGTTCCGCGATGCCGGAGGACGCGTCTCGGTGCTCGCCGATCGCTGCCCGCACCGCAACGCCCCGCTGTCCATCGGGCAGCACCTGGGCGACCGAGTGCGCTGCCAGTACCACGGGGTCGAGGTCGATCCGACCGGCACCGTCGTCAAGGTGCCCGGCATGCCGGGGTGCGCGTTGGAGGGCAAGCAGGCCACGCTGAGCCTCGAGGTCGCCGAGGGCGCCGGCGCGATCTTCGCCTGGTTCCCGGCGACTCCGGACAGCAAGGCGCCCGAGCTGAAGCTGCCCGACCGCCTCGCCTCCGACGAGCACACGCACTTCCTCAACTATGTCGAGTGGAACGCGCCCTGGCGGTACTACCTCGACAATGTGCTCGACCCGATGCACGGCGCGTTCTTGCACGCGGACTCGCACTCCATGTACCGCGGCGACACGACCGCCCGGTTCCGCATCCGCGAGACCGATCGCGGGTTCTTCTTCGAGAAGACCGACCAGCGCGGCCAGAACTTCGACTGGGTCGAGTACGTCGAGCAGAACGGACTCTCCTATGTCGACCTGGAGATCCCGTACGGCCCGGACGCCGGCCCCGGCGGGCCCTTCGGCATCGTCGGCATCCCCACGCCGATCACCGAGAACGTCACGGCGGTGTTCCACTGGCGCACACGGGAGGTGACCGGTTGGGAGGCCGAGGTGTGGCGCTTCCTGTACAAGACCACGCTCGAGGAGAAGCACTGGGAGGTCCTGGAGCAGGACCGGATGATGCTGGAGAACTTCGCCGTCGACGCCGATCAGGGCGAGCACCTCTACCAGCACGATCTCGGAGTCGCGCGGATCCGGCGCATGTTCCAGGCCGCTGCCCGTGAGCAGGCGAAGCGCATCGCCGGCGAGGCATGAGCGAGCGCGGCGATCTGGAAGGGAATGACGACGGTGAGCTGATGCTCACCGTCGTCCTCCGGCACGACCAGTCCCGTCACCTCGAGGAGTTCCAGCGCCAGTTGGACGAACGCGAGTGGTGGACCGGTTTCCCGCCCGAGGGTGTCGAGATCGTCTCGTGGGTGGTCGCGGTCGGTCTCGGCCAGATCGTGACGCTGCGGCTGCCCTCGGGCCGGCTCAATGCCGTCAATGTGGAGCTCGAGCGGCGCGCGTGGGGCACCTTCTCGACCGAGGTCTACGCGACCTACGACTTCGTGCCGGTGCGCGAGCGGCTCACGCGCGAGTCCATCGCGCGCCGGGCGACAGACGGGCGGGAGCGAGCATGACGGCGATCAACTCACCCGAGGTGGCCGAGCCGCCCCGGCCCGACATGTTCAGCAATGCCCGGCTGGTCGGCGGCCAGCTGTTCCTCTCCGGACTGCATGCCGGTGACGGCTCGGGTGGGGTGCTCGGCGACGGTTCCACCTATGACCAGGCCCGACAGACCTTCATCAAGATCCGGCATCTGGTGGAGGCGGCCGGCGGGGTCATGGACGATCTTGTGACCCTGCGGATCTATCTGACCGATATCGGCGAGAAGGCCGAGGTCGGCAGAGCACGTGCTGAGTTCTTCTCCGGTGACTTCCCGTGTTCGACGCTCGTCGAGGTCAGCGCGCTCGTCGACCCGGTTCTCACCGTGGAGATCGAGGCTCAGGGCGTGCTCGGCAGCGCCGCGCGCCGCTGACCGGCAGAGGCGATGCCCCGGCCCGGAGGGAGGGTCGGGGCATCGCCCTGTCCGCATCGGAGCCTGATGCGCCATGATGGAGTGTCAGCCGATCGAAGGAGCCGAGTTCATGTCGACACCGACGCCGACCGACCCCGGACGGGGTTTCCGCATCACCGGGATCGTCTTGACGATCGTGGGCGCCTTGACGGCGGTGGTGTGCGTCGGCGGGGGCGTCGCCCTGGGCGTGATCGGGATCGGCGGCAGTGTCTCCAAGGTCGGCGACGGCGAAGTGATCTCCGGCGCCGGGCAGATCACGCTGGAGGCCGACGAGGACCTGCAGCTGTACCGCCGCCAGGGCGACGCCACTCCGTCGTGCACCATGCAGACTCCCGACGGCGAGCCGCCGGCACGCGGCACCAGCCAGTCCAGCAGTGTCACCGTGCACGGCGACACCTGGCGGAGCTTCGACTCCTTCCGCACGACGACGGCGGGTGACTACGTCCTGAGCTGCACAGGCGGCGACGTGCTGGTGGCACCGCCGCTGTCGATCGGTGGGATCTTCGCGGGTGTCGGGGGCATCCTGCTCGCCGTGTTCGGCGGCCTCGGCGGGGTGGCCCTCCTCGTCGTCGGCATCATCCTGTGGATCATCGGCCGGTCGCGGCGGCGCCAGGCCGGACTCGCCTGACCCGGACACGTTTCACCCTGCCGGGTAGGGGGTACCAGACCGCCGCGGCCCCGCGCCACGGTCACTCCCACCTACCAGTGTTCGCGGGGCCGCACCGCCGTCACGCACGGCAGAGTGGTCCCGCCTCTCGGGACGGGACCACTCAGTGCGCGCCGGCGGCGGCACGCAGCATCGAGTACACCGTCGGCCCCCGATCGATAGGAGTCGTGGCCGTGAGACGGAAGCCGAGACGCTCGTAGAGTCGCACGTTGCGCTCATCGGAGGTCTCCAGCGCGACCGACGCGCCCGGATCGAGTTCCGCGACCACGTCCAGTCCGGCGGTGGTGATCCGCGACCCGAGCCCCTCGCCGCGGTGGTCCGGATGAACGCCCAATGTGGCGAGCTCCCACGCTCCCGTCGGCGGCGAGGGGGTGGCAGCACCCGCGACAGCGTCGAGACGGTCGCCGTGCAGCGCGACGATGCGCCCCATCGCCGCGCTTCCGGGCTCCGGAGCGCTGGGAGGGACGAAGGCGATCACGGCGCGCACCCCTTCATCGACGAGGACGAGCCCGTGATCGACGGCGTGGGCGAGATAGATCGCCTGGAGCTCCTCGAGCCGCCGTGGATACTCGTCCTCCGGCACGGTCCAGCGGGTCCAGGGGTAGTCGTCGAAGGCGGCGGCAAGGACCGCAGCGGCTTGGACGATGTCGTCCTCAGTGCAGCGGCGGAAGGAAGGATCCACCCGCTCACGCTACTGGTTCAGAGGCGGGTCACGACCATCGCGTCAGGACGCGGGCGGTGTGTCGTCGACACCGCGGTCGAAGACCCAGTCCTGTCCGTCGAAGCGCCAGATCTCCCAGCGCTCGAAGAGCTCCGCGTGATCGAACTTCTGCAGTTCGACCCATGCGAGTGCGTCCTCGGGCTCGATCCAGTCACCTTGCTCGCTGCCGGCCGCGGCACCATCGAAGTCGTATCGGACACGGAGCGTTCCCACCTGTGGTTCCACCCTCGCAACCTACTGCGGGAATCGAGCACGCGCTCAACGGAGCGATCTCTTCGCATCTCTCGAGTCCGCGACCACCTCGGAGAGGCTGGCGGAAGCAGCTTGCGCCCTATAACTATACTTTCGATAGTAAGTATCTCTTTCATAGTGAGGAAATCTCCATGGCTCAGGTCCTCGTCTTCGGCGTCACGGGTTACGCCGGTGGGCACATCACCACCGAGCTGCTCAGTCGCGGCCACCACGTCACGGGAGTCGCCCGCGATGTCTCCTCGGTGGATGATCGCGTCACCGCCCGTCCCGGCTCGATCTTCGACGTCGACCTCGTGCGCGATGCCGCGCGCGGTGTCGACGAGATCGTCGTCGCCCTTCCGGCTCGTGCGCTGGAGGAGAACGGTCCCCGGCTCATCGACGCGCTGCCGACCCTGATCGCGACCGCGACCGCCGAGAACGCGCGGCTGAGTTTCGTCGGCGGGGCCGGATCCCTCGATGTCAGCGAGGGCGGACCGCGCCTCTTCGATACACCCGATTTCCCGACCGACTACCGCACCGAGGCCACCGAGCACGGGGCGATCCTCGATGCCCTGCGCGAGACCGATGACGACCTGGACTGGTTCTACGTCAGCCCGGCCGCGAGCTTCGGTTCGTGGAACCCCGGCGAGCGAACCGGCGAGTTCCGCATCGGCGGCGACGTGCTTCTCACCGATGCGAACGGCGATTCGAGCATCTCCGGTGCCGATTACGCGACCGCCTATGTCGACGAGATCGAGAACCCCCGGCACCGCCGGGCACGCTTCAGCGTCGCATACTGAGAGCTCGATGATTCGAGAGGACGCCGTGAACGAGGAGCCGGACTTCGATCCGTATCACCCCGACTGTCCCAGTAGGCAGTTGGTCGACCGGGTGGGCGATCGCTGGACCATTCTCGTGACCGGCGTGCTCTCGGACGGCCCGGCCCGGTACGGCGAGATCGCGGCGAGTGTCGGCGGAATCTCACCGAAGATGCTGTCTCACACCCTCAAGGCGCTCGAACGCGATGGCCTCGTGACCAGGAAGGCATATGCCGAGGTGCCCCCTCGTGTCGTCTACGAGCTCACCGACCTCGGCCGAACACTGCGCCCGGTGCTGCTCAGTGTCGAGGCGTGGGCCCGCGAGAACGCGCCTGCGGTGCTGTCAGCACGCGAGCGGTACGACGCGAGCTGACCGGCGCAGGCACCGGCGGCAGCCCGCTCAAGCTGGAGGGTCGGAATCTCCTACCGGTCGGAGGGCCTCGATCAGATTCTCGAGGTCATCGACCATCTGCGGGCCTCGGCACCATAGCGCTCGCACACATCTCGCAGGCGCTCCCTTTGCGCTCCCTCGCCGGATCGCCCCCGCCTTGACGGAGAAGAACCACCGCGATCCGCAGGTAAGACCGATGATCCTCTGTCTGATCATGCGGTTATTCACCGAGCGTCCTGGTCATCGTCCGATTCGCCGCTCTTGCTCATAAGAAGACGGCGCCTCCGATCGATCGGAACCACGAACCGACCGGCGGCACCCGGGTGGGACCCGCCGGGCCGGAAGCGAGGCTCAGCACAGGAAACACCAGGTCGTTGACCTGGTTTACGCCCATCACGCAACGGCCGTTAGAAGACCATCGGCCCTACGCAGCGACGTGAGCAGACACGTACTCGTGCTCTCCCGCCCATCCAGTGACCTCGAGATCGTCACCGGTGGCACCCGTCGCCACGAAGAAGGTCAACCTCTCACCCACATAAGCGGGTCCCCGGAGGCGGAAAGCCAGCTCGGTCACGGGACGTCCCAGCACCTGGAACGCCGTCTCCGAGGCGAGGAGCGCCGTGAGTGGACCATGCACCAGCAGAGATGGATGGCCCTCGACCTCTTGGGCATATTTCTCGTCGACGTGGATTCGATGGCGGTTGCCCGTCAGACGACTGAATTGTTCCAAGAGCGATGCGTCAGGCGTGAGCTCCATGACCGCCGTGTCCGTCGTGGCCGCTTCGGAGCGCCTCCCTGGCGAAGCGGGGAGACGTCGATAGACGATGTTGCGCTCCTCGTCGATCGCTAGGCCGTGCGTGTCGAACCATCTGTGCGTCTCGGTCACCAGAAGTAGCGCTCCAGCGGCACCCTGCTTGAGGGCCGTCGAGGTGACCGTCATGTCACGCCAGGCCGGTTCGCCGACCCGTAGCGGGTGATGGACCCGCACTCGGCCACCACCGAAGAGACGCTGCCGACCCGAGAGCGGCGGCAGCACTCCGGAGCCAGCCGGGTGCCCGTCCTCGCCCAGCTCAACACCATCGAGGTCTTCCCGCAGCACCACCTCGTGCCACATCGGGCGCAACGGTTCACCTTCGCCCGGCGCCTCGACCGCCAGCAAATCCGCCAGCTCGAGCACCGAAGCTGGATCTACGACACCCTCCACGCGAACCGACTGCGGCTTCCAGGCCTCGGACAGTTCCACCAGATCATCGAACAGGGCAACCATCACTGATGCCCCACCTTGTGGCGTCCGATGTACTGTGCGGCGATCACATTGCGCTGAATCTCATTCGTCCCCTCGCCGACGATCATCAACGGTGCGTCACGGTAGTACCGCTCGACGTCATACTCCTTGGAGTATCCGTAGCCGCCGTGGACCCGCACCGCGTCGAGTGCGACCTGGGCCGCGATCTCCGAGGCGTAGAGCTTCGCCATCCCTGCTTCCAGGTCGCTGCGGACGCCTTGCTGAAACTGATTCGCAGCATCGAGAGTCAGCAGGCGCGCAGCGTGAACCTTGGTCGCCATATCCGCGATCAGGTTGCCTACGGCCTGATGTCTCCAGATCGGCTTACCGAAGGACTCTCGCTGTTGCGCATACACACTGGCATCGTCCAGCGCCGCTTGCGCGACGCCCACAGCACGAGCAGCGACCTGGATCCGCCCCACCTCGAGACCGGACATCATGTGCACCCAGCCTCGGCCAGGGTCGCCCCCCAGCGCTGCGTCGGCGGGCACCTCCATCCCGTCGAAAGTGAGCTCACATGCCTCCACTCCGCGATAGCCGAGCTTCGGGATCTTCCCTGAGACGGTCATCCCCTCTCCGGGCTCGATCAGGAGAACGCTGATGCCGGAATGGCGAGGTGTCGCTTCAGGATCGGTCTTGCACAGCAGCGCGAAGAGGCCGGCCTTCTGTGCATTCGAGATCCAGGTCTTGCTCCCGCGAACGACGAATCCATTGGCGTTGGGCTTCGCCACCGTCGCCATCGCCTGGAGGTCGCTTCCACCCCCAGGCTCGGTGAGCGCCATGGTCGCGCGGAGCGAACCGTCCGCCATCCGCGGCAGATACTTCTTCTTCTGCTCCGGCGTGCCGAACCGGTCGAGCAGATAGGACACCACCGAATGGCCTCCCGTCGCTCCCGCCAAGCTCATCCATCCGCGAGCGAGCTCGATCGTGACGGAGGCGAACGCAGGAGCACTCAGCCCCGATCCGCCGAACTCCTCGGGTACCAACATCCCGAAGAATCCAAGCTCCTTCATCGACTCGATGAGCGGCTCCGGGTAGACGTCATCCTGTTCGAATTCCCTCACCCGTGGCCGGATCTGGCGATCGGCGAATACGGCCGCCATCTTGACGATCTCTTGCTCATCCTCGGCCAGATACATGATCTCTCACTTTCCTATAGGATCGGAGATGATCTTACATGGAATACTCTTCTCGCGTGAACCGCATCGACACCCCATCCGCTGAAGTCGCCGTGCATCTGCGAGAGCAGATCGTCATGGGAAGGATCGCGCCCGAAACCTACCTGCGCCTCGAACCGATCGCACACGAGTTCAGCCTGAGCGTCACCCCGGTACGTGAAGCGCTGTTCCAACTGGCGGCTGAAGGATTCGTCAGGTTCCTCCCCAGACGCGGTTTTCTGGTGCTTCCGCTCACGGACGAGGACATTCGCGATGTCTACGAAGTTCAGGCCTTCATCGCCGGCGAGCTCGCCGCGCGGGCGACTCTCGCCTTAAGCCGCAAGGACGTCGCCCGCCTCCAGCAGGAACAGGAACGGCTTGAGGAGGCGCTAGCGGCCGGACGACCCTCGGACGTCGATGGACACAACCACGAGTTCCATCGCCAGATCAATCGCGCCGCCGGGTCCGAACGGCTGGCCGCGATGCTGCGCACCTCGACGCTCTTCGCACCTCGACAGTTCTTCTCACGCATCGAAGGGTGGAGCGAGGCATCCGCTACCGAGCACCACGACATCCTGCAGGCGTATCACGATGGTGATGCCGAGGCGGCTCGCCAGGCCATGTGGGCCCACATCATCCACGCCGGCGAACTACTGGCACAACACAGAGGAGCTCCTCATGACTGACCTTCACGAGAAGGCCACCAACGCAGTGACCTGGCTCTTCGTGCCCGCATCGCGACCGGACCGCTTCGACAAGGCGCTCAGCGCCGGCGCCGACCTCGTGATCGTCGACCTCGAGGATGCCGTCGACGCACCGGAGAAGGCCGCTGCCCGTCAGAATGTTGCCGAGCTGCTCGGCCGGCGCCAGGACATCATCGTTCGCATCAACGCGCGGGCGACTCCGTGGTTCGAGGAGGACTGTTCGCTGGTCTCCGAGATCGCGTGCGGCGTCATGCTTCCGAAGACCGAAGGTGCCGACGACCTTCGCCTGGTCCGCGCGAGAAGCGAAGGAACCGTCGTGATCGGCCTCATCGAGACCGCCCATGGTGTCCTTAACGCCCCGGGCATCGCCAGCGCGGCAACCCGACTCGCCTTCGGGAACGCCGATCTGGCCGCCGAGCTGGGCGTGGCCCCCGATGACAGGGAAGCACTCGCATGGAGCAGAGGTGGCGTCGTGGCAGCAAGCGCCGCTCACCGGCTCCCCGGACCGATCGACGGTGTCACCCTGCGCATGGACGATCCCGGCCTCGTGCTGTCCGATGCAGAGGACGCCCGACGACACGGATTCGGAGGTAAGCTCTGCATCCACCCGGCTCAGCTCTCCACCGTGACAGAGGCTTTCAGCCCGACGGACGAGGAGCTCCGGTGGGCCCTCAGCGTTGCTTCCACCGGCGATGGCGTCAGCAGCGTAGACGGGATCATGGTGGATGCACCCGTCAAGGCCAGAGCTGAACGCCTGCTGCTTCGCGCGGGTCTGGACATCTCTGGGCACCCTGACCCTCAGTAATTCTCCTATACTGTCCTAATGGATTTGGACGATGACACCCTTGCCACGCTCCGCACCCTGAGCGACCGCCAACAGATCATGGACTGCCTGCACCGGTACACCAGAGGTGTCGATCGGCTCGACCGGGAAATGCTGTTATCGGCCTTCCATGCGGACGCCATCGACGACCACGGGATCTTCCGCGGGACCGCAGCCGAGTTCGCCGACTGGGCGTTCGACCTTCATCGCACACGGCACCGAGGCCACCAGCACTACATCACCAATCACACCTGCGACCTCGATGGCGACACCGCGCACACGGAGACCTACTTCATGATGGTCGGCCAGAACGTCGACGGAACGCCGGTCACCTTGCACGGCGGACGTTATGTCGACCGCCTTGAGCGGCGAGCTGGACGATGGGCCATCGCCTACCGACTCTCATTGGTCGAATGGGTGGGTGGCATCACACCGCCTGATCTGCCCGCGGCGAAGCGTGTACAAGGCGGGGTGATCGCGCGTGACCGTAGCGATGTCTCCTACATTCGCCCGCTGCTGCCCTGAACGTATCGGGTCAGATGACACCCGTGGCCCTGAAGCCCTCGATGTCCTCGTCTGAGTACCCCAGTTCGACAAGGATCGCCTGCGCGTCCTCGCCGATGCTCGGCACCCTCCCCATCCGCGGTTCGACACCGCCGAGCCGCGCCGGTGGCAACAGGCTGTCGACAGTGGTCGTCGGTGTCTCGACCGGCACCCAGGCCCCTCGCTCCTCCAGGACCGGATGATCCAGGAAGTCGGTGACGGTGTTGATGGCCGAGTTCGCGATCCCCGCCGCGTCGAGTGCCACTTGGATCTCCCGGCTGGGATGCGCCGCGAAATGCCGGGCGATCACAGGATCGAGTTCCGCGCGGTGAGCCACCCGAACGCTCGACGTAGCGAAGCGAGGATCCTCCACGAGCTCGGGAGCCGCGAGGATCTGCTCGCAGAAGCCCCGCCATTCCCGATCGTTCTGGATCGAGAAGAGCACCTCGCAACCATCCGACGCCTCGTAGGCACCATAGGGAGCGATGGTTGCATGGTGAGTTCCCAGCCGCGGCGGCTGCTGCCCTGAGTACCGGGTGTAATAGGCGGGCTGGCTCATCCACTCAGACAGCGCATCGAAGAGCGAGACCTGCACTGCCCTGGCAGTTCCCGTCGTGGCCCGCGTGAACAGAGCGGCCAGTACGCCGCTGTAGGCATACATGCCGCCGGCGATGTCCGCGACCGAGATCCCCACTCGAGCGCCCGATTCCGGCGTACCGGTGATCGATACCAGACCGGTCTGGCATTGAATGAGCAGATCATAGGCCTTGCGGTCGGCCCATGCGCCGTCCGAGCCAAAGCCGGTGATCGCGCAGTCGATGAGGTCGGGGTTCAACGTCGCGAGCTCGTCCGGCCCGAACCCCAGGCGTTCGACGGCCCCCGGACCGAGGTTGTGAACGAAGACATCAGCGCTCGACAACAGACGCGCGAGCACCGTACGACCCTGAGCCGACTTCACATCGAGTGTCAAGGAGCGCTTCGAGCGGTTCAGCCAGACGAAGTAGCTCGACATGCCATCGACCACGTCGTCGTAGTCTCGCGCGAAATCGCCCTTGCCCGGCCGCTCGATCTTGATGACCTCCGCGCCGAGATCCGCGAGTTGACGCGACGCGAAAGGTGCGGCCACCGCCTGCTCCAGGCTGATCACGCGAATACCTGCGAGCGGAAGATTCTGATCCATCACTGAACTCCTCTGTCACGACTACGTTCTCCTGCCGGGCCCTCTAACCACATATGTCTCACTGACCCGGCCTGCCCAGCCTTCGTCGTTGCGCTAGCGGAGATGGTGCGTGCGGGGTCCACCGGCAGGCCGGGTTCAGCCCATTGCGCACTACGCCCGCAGGACATCGATCATCCGGAGGCTTGCTGCCGCGCACTCGATCGGCTTGTCCAGAAGCACATGATGGAAGGCGCCGGCGATAGCTTCGGAAGGAACCTCGCGTCCTAGCTCACGTTCGAGGAACCGGACCGTGTCCGGTCCTCCCAGGTCGCTCTTCGTTCCATAGATATATCCGACAGGACACCTCACCGATCGGAGGTCGGCGCTCACCTCATCGTTCAGTAAGCGCCGACGAGCGGCCGGGTCGAACTTCCAGCGCCAGCCGTCACGTGTCTCCCGCAGTCCTCTCTCGGCGATGGCTCTCAGAAGTCCCGGCTCTGCCGACGTCTGCGGTGGGGCGAGCCGGAACCGGCTGAGCGCCTCTTGCCGAGAGGCGAAGTAGCGCGGCTGCGAGGATGGCCGAGGCAGCCCCAGCAGTGGCAATCGACTGTCGATCAACACCAGCGAGGCGACCAGGTCAGGATGACGGGCTGCGAGTGTCACCCCGATCGTGCCGCCCATGCTGTGGCCCACGACGGGCACCGGAGCGTCACCGATCCGGTCCAGTACCGCGGCCAGCTCATCAGCCCAGATCGCCGCGGAGTAGGTTTCCCGATGATCGCTGTCACCGTGCCCGCTGAGATCTGGCAGGACGACACGCCGGTCAGTGGCCACCACCGGGAGCATGGCGTCCCACCATCCTGAGTGAGCCGCGCCCCCATGGACGAGCATCACCGTCGGGTCGGACCGAGGACCGATGGTCCGGTAGGAGATGCGTGCTCCTGAGACCATCACGCTCGACGTCGTGGTGTCGTCGACCATCATGGCGTCGCCCGAAGATTCGGTCGACGGCGAGACGTCCGGGCGGTGTCGGACCACATCACGCGGTCTCCAGCGCAGAGAAGACCGGCACCGCCTGGTGCTTACCCAGGGTCTGGAAGCTGGCCGACACACGAGTGCCCATGGGGTCAGCGTCCTCGGCGAAGCCGTCCAGGGTACTGAGCAGCCGAATCCCACAGTCGAGCTCGATCAACGCCACACTGTAGGGAACGCGTTCCCTGAGGTGAGGAGCGTAGGCGCGGTGGTAGACGACATAGCTCCACACGGTGCCCACGGGCTCGACGTCCTCCCAGTTGAAGCTCCGGCTCAGGCACTCCGGGCAGACTCCTGCCGCCGGCCATCGTAGATATCGGCAGTCCGAGCAGCGCTGGAAGACCAACCGGCCGTTTTCGGCCTCGGTCCAGAAGCGCACGCCATCGTGCTCCTCGGGGGTCTCGAGGGTCATGCCGCCTCCGTGGACAAGATGGTGCTGGCAGCCTTCATGAAGCCGAAGGTGGAGCAGTACTGAGCAGTGTTTAGTCCATCGATCTGGCGTGCGCCTGCTTCTCCCCGCAGCTGTCGGACCGCTTCACACAGATGCAAGAACCCCCACATATAAGCCTCCGAGAGCTGACCGCCGTTGGTGTTGAGGGGCAGCCTCCCCCCGAACCCCACATCGCCACTACGGAAGGCATCTCCCACACCGCCGGGCTCCACGAAGCCGTAATATTCGAGCATCTGCAGTACCCAGATACTCGTCGGATCCTGAATGTAGAGCGCATCGATATCGTCGCGGTCGACCCCCGCCGCCGGGTAGATGCGATCAGCCACCTGCTGGATCCACGGTCGCATCCACTGATCGGCGTTCTGCCGATCGCGAAGTCCCGTCTGTTGAGCGATGCCCATCACGCTCACGGGGCTCTGTGTGAGGTCACGCGCGCGATCGGCACGTGCAACGATCAGGCAAGCGGCCCCGTCGGAGATCATGCACAAGTCCGGGCGGCGCAGCGGGGCCACCAGATAGGGAGCGGCGAGATAGTCGTCGACCGTCAGACGGTCGCGGAAGATCGCCAGCGGATTGTCCGCGGCGTACTTGCGCTGGGAGACCGAGATCTCCGCGAGGTCGGCCTCGGTCGTGCCGTACTCGTGCTGGTGTCGGCGAAAGGCCATGGCGGCAGGACCCGCGACGTTGAGGAATCCGTAGACCGAGGCTTCGTCGACGCGTCCCAACGCATGAGAGAACGTATTCCCCGCGCTCCGCTGGTTGGTTCCGTAGACGATCGCGACCACGGAGGCCAATCCGGCGTCGATCACCGCGCACGCCAGGTGTAGCGAGAAGTTGCAGGTGCCGTAATCGAGCGTGGCGCTGTAGGCAGGATTGAGACCCGCCAGGCGTCCGATCTCGGTGTCGATCCCGAAGCCGCCGAAGGACTTGCAGGTGATGAGGCCGTCGATCTCCGACTTGGCGATTCCGGCCTCGGCGAGGGTGATACGCAGCCCCTCCACAGCTAGCTCATCCGCGGATATGCCGGGGATAGTTCCCTGTTCGGTGTTCCCCACGGCGACGATCGCGCTTCGTCCTCGGATCGCTCCGCCCAACGCCTCCGACGCCATCAGATGGCCTCTTGCTCGGCCAGATCATCGACCTCGTCGCGAGAGAGTCCCAGCAGTTCTTCGTAGACCTCGTAATTGTGCTCGCCGTAGGTCGGAGCCCCGGCATCGACTCGCCCACCGGCATGCTGGGGGGTGTCGCTCATCCGCACCGAGGGCGCGGCCACCGGCCACCGGCCGAAGTTGGTCGCATCGAGCTCGGTGAGCCAGTCAAGCTCCCGGAGTTGCGGGTCGTTCTCGACGCGATCTTGAGCGGTCTGGGCGATGCCGGCCGCGATGCCGGCTCCCTGGAGCCGGTTCATCAGGTCGAAGCCGTCGTGCTCTCGCGTCCATTCGTCGATCAGTCGGTCGAGGTCGACGCGGTGGGCATGACGGGCCTCGGCCGTGCCGAAGGCGCTGTTCTCGGCCCACTCCGGGTGCCCGGCTTCCTTGGCCAGGACGACCCAATCGTCATCGCTCTGACAGCTGATGGCGATCCATCGGTCCTCACCCTGCACACGATAAAGCCCCTCTGGGGCAGCCGTGGCGTAAGGCGAACGATTGCCCTCCCGCTGCCAGACACGTCCGTTGACCTGATAGTCCAATGTCGGCACGGTGGTCATGAAGAGCCCCACCTCGCTCTGCGAGGCATCGATGGCCTGTCCCTGGCCGGTCACCTCGAGGTGATGCAGGGAGCTGATGATCGCCAGCGCGAAGCTGTATGCGCCGTACCAGTCAAGGTAGGAGTACCCCCAACCGGCGGGCGGGAACGGATCGGGGAGCCCGCTCATCTCCGAGGTGCCCGCGAACGCCTGAGCGACCGGGCCGATGGTACGGAAGCGTCCGTAGGCACCGAAGGTACCCATGCCCGACTGCTTGGCGTAGATGATGTCGGACTTGATCGTGCGAAGATCCTCGTAACCGAGCCCCCAGCTCTCCATGACGCCAGGTGAGAAGCCCTCTGCCACCACGGTGCTTTCGGCGACCATCCGTCGGGCCAGCTCGAGCCCCTTCGGATGCTTCACATTGAGCGAGATGCCGCGCTTTCCAGGGTTCTTGTTGTTGTACTGAGCACCGACTGGTCCGCCCAGGTCGGCCGGCCACTGCGAGGGCACGGGTCCCGTTGCCTTCTCTCGTGCCTCTCGGCCGCCGACCGGATTGCCTCCGCGGCGCGGGTCGAGGTTCTTGTGCCATTCGACCTTGATGACATCGGCACCCAGAGAGGCCAGGAACCGCGTCGCTCCCGCCGACGCCAGCATCCAGCTGAAATCGAGGACACGAACGCCTTCCAGCGCCCATGGAGTGCCGTGGACCGATAGCGTCTCATCGGCCGGGATCGTCAACCGTGGTCGTTCTGCGGCGCGTGGGCTGATCGTCAGACGCAGGTTCTTGTCCTCATCCAGCTGCGGTGCGGGGCGATCATTGGCCCAGGCCGTCTCGCTGGCGATCCACTTGCTCGTGGGATAGCGCAGGGTCGTGTCGAGCTCAGGGTGCCGCACATCGCTGTACGTGCCTCGGCGCAGCCAGTGCTCGTCGTAGGCGTTCTCATGAGGCTTACGAACCGGCACCCACATGAGCCCGGCTTCCTGCGCTTCGCGCCACGGCACATCCTCGAAGAGGTAGCGTCGGATGGTGTGCTCGACCGCGTCCATATTGCGCGCCGCGCCGCCCTCCATGCCCGGCAGCACGCGCGAGTCCTTCGAGCGCTCGTCGCTACCGTCACTGATCTCGTCACCGATGCCGTATTCCTCCAAGAACGGCCCGAGGAGCTTGGCGTTCCGTGTCGAGGCGAGGATCCATCGACCATCCTTCGTCTGGAAGATCGAGCGATGAATCGAGATATCCGGAGCCGAATGCCGGCACGTCTGACGATGGAACGGGGTCCGGAGACAGACCCAGGACATCAGATCGCCTTCGGTGTTCTTGGCCAATGCCTCGTGGATCGCACAGGAAAGGTGCTGTCCCCTGCCCGTACGACGACGTCGGATGAGCGCTGCGATGAGGGTGAAGGCGAGTTGCTCTCCCGCCACCGCGTAGGCGTGGTCCAGCTGTGGGGCGATCGGCGGCAGATCGTAGCGCCGCTTCGGGTCCGGATCGTATCCGTTGTTCATCACCTGGCCGCCGAGCGCCAGATGAACCAGGTCGGTCGCCTTCCAGTCTTTACGTGGACCCTTCTCGCCGAAGGGCGTGATCCGCCCGACGATCAACGCTGGGTCGTCTTCTCGCAGTCGATCACTGCCGAGTCCGCGTTCCTCCAGATAGCCGAGTGGGCTCGCATCGAGCAACACCTCGCTCGCCCCGACCAACTGGCGCAGGCCGTCCCGTCCCTCGTCGGTATCCAGATCCAACACCACCGAGCGCTTGCCCCGGTTGTACGCCCAGAAATGCAGTGACCGCTCGGCGTCGGGCGTGTCGCCGACGAAAGGACCCATCTGCCGGCTGCTGGCGCCACCCGGCGGTTCGACCTTGATGACCTCTGCTCCCAGGCCGGCGAGCACGAGACCGCAATACTCTCCGAGCCGATCGCCGACCTCCACGACGCGGACGCCTTCCAGCGCGCCTGGCTTGGTCGCCTCTGTGCGGTCTTCGGTTCCCTTGGTGGTGGCCACAGTCCTGGTGTCAACTTTCTCGTCGGTGTATCAGGAGTCCTAGGTCGTCGACTACGTGGGGGAGCCCGCCGGGACCCCACCGCCACGGGCCGGGTAACGCTCGAAGTCGGAGAGCGACACGGCGGCGTACTGGTCGGCGTGCTCCTGCCGGCTGAAGGGCCAGATGATCGGCGTTCCCCCCTGGTCCGTGTACCAGTTGTCACACAGGGAGTAGGTCGTCTCGGGAAGGGCCTGACGAACTCCATTGCAGAAGGCCTCGGTAGCCCGCTCTGTCGGCGCCAGAGGAAGTCCGTCGGCCTTGATGGTCTCCAGCAGTCTCATCAGGAATCCGACCTCGTCGCGCAGACATGTCGGAATGGCAACGGAGTTCACCGGAGCGAATGGACCGTTGAGCAGGAAGAAGTTCGGCATACCGGGCAGGGCGACGCCCCGATAGGAGTAGACGCCCTCGCTCCACATCTTGTCGATGGTGAGACCGTCCGGACCGATGACGTCCATGGGCCGCATGTAGGCGTGAGTGTCGAACCCCGTGGCGTAGACGATGACGTCGAGCTCGTGGAGACCGCCATCGGCGTCGACCAGCCCGCCCTCCTCCGCCCGCTGGATACCGCCGAAGACCGGCTCGACGTTCGGCAGCTGCACGACCCGGTAATAGTCGGGCGACTTAGGGATGCGCTTGCATCCGAGCGGCTCCTTCGGCGTGAGCTTCTCCCGCAACTCGGGATCGGGGATCTCCTCGACCAGCTTGTCGCGGAACCGCCTGTTCATCTCGTCGCGCTCCGGCCCGGGGGACAGCTTCCAAGCCTCGGGACCGTCCGTGGCCAGCCGCAGCTCCGCCATCTTGCGGTCCCAGTGCCCCGCCAGCACCGGTACTCGCAACAGCAGCCGCTCCACCAGCGAGATCTTCGGGTTCTCCTTCACCTGGATCCACTGTGGTGTGCGGATGAAGTGTTTGACTCGGTGTCCCTGCTTGCCGAGCTCGCTGACGATCTGGATGCCGCTGGAACCGGTGCCGACGACACCGATGCGCTTGCCTGTCAGATCCAGGTCGTGATCCCACTCCGAGGAGTGGAAGCTGGCGCCGGCGAAGGTGTCGGTGCCCGGGAAGGTGGGCTGTTTGGGTACCCGCAGGAAGCCGGTCGCGGCCACGACGACATCGAACGTCTCCGTCTCACCGCCGTCGAGGGTCAAGACCCAGGACTCGCCCTCCCAGGTCGCAGCGCGGACCTCGGTAGCGAAGCGGATATTCGGGTTGATCTTCTGTTCGCGCGCGAACTCCGTCAGGTAACGCTGGACCTCCGAGCCGGGGGCGTACCGCTTCGACCAGTAGTTCTTGCGCGCGAACGGAAACTCGTAGCTTCTCGTGATGACGTCCACGTGGAGACCGGGGTAGTTGTTGTCATGCCACGTCCCACCGGGCGCCTCGCGCTTCTCGAAGATCCGGTAGGGAATCCCAGCCTCACCCAAGTGGTAGGCAAAGTAGAGTCCCGACATGCCGGCACCGATGATACCTACCCTCACTGTCCAACCTCCAAGGCTTGAAACTATGCTCGAGGACAAATCTAACATCACTGTGGATCACCCTCACAAGTGCCCCCAGCACCGGTATTTGCATGAGCCACCATCAGGCATACTATGTTGAGTACGTATTGTCAGTTGTGTTGAAATTTTTGTCGAAGCAACGAACCAACCTTTCGGATCCATGGAGGACAAGATGACCGAAGTCGCGACCCAATCAGACACGGCGCGGACGCCCGAGGTCCGTGAGTACGATGTGGTCATCATCGGCGCCGGCCTCACCGGTATGCATCAACTGCTGACGGTGCGCGAGCTCGGCTTGTCTGTCCGCGTGATCGAGGCGGGCTCAGGCGTGGGCGGCACCTGGTACTGGAACCGCTACCCAGGTGCACGCTTGGACTCCGAGAGCTACAGCTACCAGTACGCCTTCGATAAGGAGCTGCTCGACGAGTGGCAGTGGAAGGAGATGTTCGCCAGCCAACCGGAGCTGGAGGCGTACTACAACCGGGTTGCTGACAAGCACGAGATCCGCAAGGACGTCGACTTCGACACCCGGATCGCCAGTATGGTCTTCGATGAGTCGACCGACACGTGGGACCTGGTCTCGACCGAGGGCACCCGCTACCGTGCGAAAGTCGTGGTGGCTGCGACCGGCATTCTCTCTGACCCGAATTTCCCCAACATCCCGGGGTTGGAGAACTTCAAGGGCGAATGGCATCACACCGCGATGTGGCCGAAGGAGAAAGTCGACTTCACAGGCAAGCGAGTAGCCGTCATCGGCACCGGGGCCACCGGAGTCCAAGTGATCCCGGAGGTGGCCAAGACCGCTGGACATCTCACCGTCTTCCAGCGCACCGCGAACTGGGCCGTTCCCCTACGCAACCGTCCACTCTCGGATGAGGACATGTCCGAGATCCGTGACGGCTACCCGGAGATGTTCGAGAAGCTGCGCAACTCCTTCAGCGGTTTCCTGCACAGCTGGGACCCGGTGAAGTCGACCGATGTCTCGGTTGATGAGCGGGACGCGCGGTATGAGGAAGCCTGGAACTCGCCGGGCTTCACCAAGTGGATCGGCCTCTACAACGATCTCGCCTATGACGCCGAGGCCAACAAGATCTACTGCGACTTCCTCGCCAGTAAGATCCGCGAGCGGATCAACGATCCGGCTATCGCCGACAAGGTCATCCCCGATGACCACTACTTCGGCACCAAGCGAGTTCCGTGCGAGACCAACTACTACGAGACCTACAACCGCGACAATGTCGACCTCATCCTCCTCAAGGAGAATCCCATCGAGGAGTTCACCGAGAAGGGGGTCCGCACCGCTGATGGTGAGATGGAGTTCGACATCATCGTCCTGGCCACCGGATTCGACGCCTTCACCGGGGCGCTCAATCAGATCGACATCGAGGGATTGAACGGCGCCACGCTTCGCGAAAAGTGGAAGGACGGCCCGAAGACCTACCTCGGTATCCAGGTGGCCGGCTTCCCGAACTTCTTCATCATGGGAGGTCCGCACGGCAAGGGGGGCCACGGCAACGGCCCGCGCTGCGCCGAGCCGGTGATCGAATGGATGGCCACCGTGATCAACGACATCTTCACCCACCCGTGGGGCCGAATCGAGGCGGACCCCGAGGCCGAGCGGCTGTGGACCCAGGATGTCGTGGATGCGGCGGCAGGCACCCTGCAAGCCACCGCTAAGTCGATCTTCTTCGGCGACAACATCGAGGGCAAGCCGCGCGTTTACGTCGCCTACCTCGGTTCGCTGCCCGAGTTCGTGCAGCGGCTCAACGCTGTCCGCGATGAGGGCTACCGCGGCTTCATCTTGAGCTGAGATACATCCCGCCGTGGCTTCTCCGCGCACGCTTGTCCTCGTACACGGCGCTTTTCCACGGAGCCGGGTGCTGAAGCCGGGTCACCGAGCGTCTCACGACGCTCGGTGACCCGGCGCTCGCGGAGACACGCTGACGTCCTCCCACTCGCCGGCTAGGCCTCCGCTGATCATCACGCACCGACACAAAAGGACAGTGCACCATGACTCGCCACCGTGCCCGCTCGAACTCGACCTTCGACTACATCATCGTCGGCGCCGGCGCAGCCGGATGCATCCTGGCCAATCGGCTCTCGGAGGACCCCACCACATCGGTGCTGTTGATCGAGGCGGGCGGCCGAGATTCTCATGTGATGCATCTGGTGCCGAAGGGCTTCTATTTCACGCTCTCGAACCCGAACTACGCCAAGACCTTCGCTACCACCGCCTTTGCCGACGGCCATGTCGAGAGGCTCCCGCGCGGCAGGGTCCTCGGCGGCTCCACGACCATCAACGGCCTGGTGTGGAATCGTGGCTGGGCGCCGTACTACGACGCCTGGGAGAAGGCGGGCAATCCAGGTTGGAACTGGCAGCGCTTCCTCACCGCATTCCGCGAGATCGAGCGCCACCAGCTCGGGGCCAGCGATGTGCGCGGAGGCGAAGGACCCGTCGATATCGAGATCGCGAGGCCGCCCGAAGAGACCTGCGAGGCCGTCATCGCCGCCTTCGCCGGACATGGGGTCGGGTTCCGCGAAGACATGAACGACAGCGGGGAAGAGAGAGTCTCCTATGTGGCCTCGAATACCCGCCGAGGCACCCGCATGAGTGCGGCACGGGCCTTCTTGCGGCCGATTCGATCGCGCCGCAATCTCACGGTGGCGACCCACACCGAAGCCGAAGAACTCACCTGGGACGGCGATCGAGTCACCGGGGTGTCATGCCAGTTTCGGGAGTCGACAGTGCGCTACTCAGCTCGACGCGAAGTCTTGGTGTGCGGTGGCGCCTTTGACTCGCCCTTGCTGCTGGAACGCTCCGGTATCGGCAATCCCGAGGTGCTTACAGCGGCTGGAGTCCCCGTCCGAGTGGCCAGCCCTCGCGTCGGAGAGAACTTCAAGGAGCATCGCGGGATCCTGCTTCAGTACCGACTCGCCGGCGTACGCGGCTACAACAGCAGCGCGTCGTCACGGCTGCGCTATCTGTGGACGGGATTCAAGTATCTGTTCTCACGCAGAGGCGTGATCGCTCACGGTGGTTACGCCCTGAGCGCCATCTACAAGTCAGATCCCGATTCCGAGCACCCCGACACTCAGGCCTTCTTCACCCCGATCTCCACCTCCGCCGTGAATCCGATGAGCGGGCGCATGGTCGTGGACAAGGAGCCGGGAGCGAAGTTCGTGGCTCTGCCGATGTACCCGACCAGCGCGGGATCGCTGCATATCACCGGTCCGCATCTCGACGACCCGCCTCGACTCGAACCGAACTTCCTCAGCACCGACGAGGATCGACGCATGCTGGTCAAGGCGCTCCACAAGGCACGCGAGGTGATGGCCACAGGGCCGATCGCGGAGCATGTCGTGGAGGAGCTGCAGCCAGGACCACAGCTGGTCGCCGACGATGACATCATCGAGTACGGCATCAACAGCGGGAACGCCGGTGCCCACGGTCTCGGCACCTGTGCCATGGGACCGGACCCCGATGATGTCGTCGACGCGTCGCTGAAGGTGCGGGGCACCCGGGGGCTGCGCGTGGTCGATGCATCGGTGTTCCGCGATCAGCCCTCCGGCAACAACAACGCCCCCACCATGGCACTCGCCTGGATCGCCGCCGACATCATCGAAGCGGAGGCATCCGCGGCGCCCGGAGCGCGGCCATCGACCGCACGTCACTCGACATCATGAGCCCGCGGCACACCGGCGATCAGCCTGATCGCCGGCGCTAGGCGCTCCGGCTCGGCATACGCCTCGATCTTGCGCCCCTCCCAGTACCCATGGGACAAGCTGTCGTTCACCAAGGAGTTCTCCCCTAGCGCAGCCGCGCCGGAACGCAGGAGCTCCGCGAGCGACTCGCCGTGACCGAGTTCCTCGATCAGATCGATGGTGTCGAGTCCCGGCCGTCGCGCCGAGAGATAGGTCTTCTCTTCGTCCTCGGTACAGCGTCCGAAGACCGGATGGCCGATGCCCAACGCCTTGCCGAGGCCCGGGTGCTCCATGATGGTCAGCAGGCCCCGCTCGTGCGCCGATGTATCGCTGAGAAGCTCCAGGACCGGAACATAGCGATGGGCGCCGAACCCTGCTGCGACCGCTGCCTCCACGGCGTCGGCGGCTGACCAGCCGGCGAAGAAGTCCTCGAGCCGAGCGCCGAGGAGCTCGTCGTCACCCATGATGCTCTGGTCGATACCTGGGATACGTGCCAATCGGGACGCCGCATCGCCCTCGGGGCCGGCGAGATAGAACCAGCCGTCCATAGCCCGGTAGAGCCGATCGACAGGAGACCATCCGCAGGACTCCGGGCCGCTCGGCTCCTCCCAGGTACGGCCATCGAAGCCGATGGCGAACGGCAATTGGTGCAGCGTGGCGGTTCTCGAGAGCGAAGCATTGACGTCCTGCACCGCGCCGGTCCGCTGACGCTGGAGCAAGCTGAGCATCACACCGAATGCGTTCAGATGTCCGGCCGCATGGTCGTTGACGACGACGCCCAACATGCGGGGAGATCCCTCGCCGCCGGCGCGGACCCCCATACCCGTGGCCATCTGTGCCAGCGGCTCATGTCCTCGGTACTCGCCACGGAAGCCTCCGTGCGAATGCAACGACATCGTGGAGCACACTGCCGATGGTCGGATCGCGCGCACACTGTCAGGGTCTAGACCGAGCCGGCCCGCGGCATCGGGTGTGAAGTTGTGATGCACGACATCCACGCTGCGAAGAAGGTCGGCGAGCACTCCCCCGAGGTGTTCGCTCTTGAGGTCGAGAAAGGCTGTCCGCTTTCCACTGCTGACCGTCCTGTACCCGTGGAAGGCCGAGCGGTCATCGGTGAGCGGATCGCCCGCCCCCGCAGCGAGTCCGGCGTTGTCGACCTTGATCACGTCCGCGCCGTACTGTGCCAGCACTCTGGTGGTCGTGGGGCCCGCGAGAAGCGTGGCACAGTCCAAGATCCGTACACCTGCGAGTGGCGCTTCCCTCCCATCGTGCGATATCTGCCGGGGGACGAAGCCGGACGCTTCCCAGCTGATGTCGTCACCGATCAGGAAATCCCGAGCACCCCGAGCCCAGCGGACGCGGGCAGGCGACTGCGAGAGCCTGACCGCTGCCCCGGGCTGACGCGTCGTGCCGAGTTCCGGGTCGTCCACGGTCACGACGGTCTCGCTGGCCAGCGCATGCTCGTCGGCGAGCCATTCCTGGACGCTTTGACACAGACCGAGGGCGCCTTGGGCCTCCTCCTGACCGATGCGCTCCCACTCGGCGGCCGGTCGCGTCGCGATCAGCGCGCGGACGTCACTCGCCAGACGAGCCGCTCCGGCGCCGTCGAGCTCAAGCAGCCGATACTGCGGAAGATAGCGGTCGAGGAAGACCTGCAGACCCCGCAACGGGCTGTCGAAGTAGACATGGCGACCGTCGGCGGCAGGCGCGGTCTCCAGGAGTCGGTGGATCATCGCGTACGTAGGATTATCGGTCTTGCGCGATACCGGGACCTCGGCGTAGGAACCGATCGCCTGAAAGGCCGCTTCATAGAGCGAGACCTCGATCCACTCCCCCGGTCCACCCCTGGCACGCGTTAACAGGGCCCCCGCCACCCGGTGGGCGGCCATGAACGCGGCGAACGACGACGCCATCGGCAAGGCGCTGAATACAGGGCCTCCATCGATCTCGCCGTGGCGGGCGGGATAGAGGCCGGCGGCTGATGCGACGACACCCTCCCAGGCGGGCACATCAGATCGCGGATCATCACGAGGGAAGCCCGGGAGCGAGCACCAGATGAGATGCGGCTGATCGTCGAGCGCACGCTGGGGATCGATGCCCAGTCGGCTCATCACGCCGGGCCGGAAGTTCTCGATCACGACATCAGCGGACGCTGCCAGGTCGCGAGCCTGTGCGAGCCCCGTCGGCGACTTCAGGTCGAGGCGGACCCGGCGCTTGTTCCGATCCAGGGCTGCTTCGCTCACCGTGGACTCGTGGCCGGGCGCCATGACACGGATCACATCGGCACCATGATCGGCGAGGAACATGCCCAGCATGGGTCCCGCGAGATGGTGGCCGAGATCCAGGACGCGAAGGCCCGCGAGCACGTCGGTCTCATCATGTCTCTGTCTCATGTACTCCTCCTGCTGTGAGGCACTGCGATATCTCCCGAAGCGGCCTGTCGGGCCTGCACGACCCACGAGCGCGACACCCGATCCCAGGTGTGCTCGTTCAACAGCCGCGAAGCCAGCTCAAACTTCTGGATTTTCTGCGTGGGCGTCGTCGGCAACTCTGTGATGACCTCGTAGAAGCGGGGAACCATGTGACCCGGCAGACGGTCGGCCAGCCTGTCCCCGATCGCGCCGAGGTCGATATCCGTCACCCCGTCAGCGGGCACGAGGAAGGCCTTGACCTCGATGCCCACATCATCGCGAGCTTCGACGCCGACGCAGGCTGCCATGGCCACCTCGGACTCCATGAGCAGTTCCTGCTCGACCTCGTAGGCGGAGATGTTCTCGCCCCGCCGGCGGATGGTATCCCGGTCGCGACCGACCCAGAAGTACTCACCGTCGCCATTGCGACGGAAGAGATCGCCCGTATGGAACCAACCGTCGCGCCACGCCTGCGCAGTGGCCGCCTCATCCTTGAGATAGTGCCCGGCGGCAACCGCGGAGGAGGCCGGCCGTAGAAGCAGTTCTCCGACCTCACCCGCGGCGATGTCGTCTCCATGCCCGTCGACCAACCGGTACTCGCCATAGCCTCGGCGTTCTCGTCCCACCGAGCCCGGCGATGGAAGACCCCGGTGATCGCCGGTTCCCAGGGGGCCACCCGTCTCGGTGCTTCCGAAGGAGGTGATGATCCGCTCGATGCCGAAGCGCTCGACGAACCGTGATGGATCGGGCGGCAGCGGTGCCATCACCATCAGCCGGATCCGGTGATCGCGATCGGTGGGCGACTCGGGCAGCGCCATGAGCTTGGCACCCATCGAGCCCACCAGGAAGGTCGCCGTCACCTCCAGCTCACGTGCGATCTCGATGTAGCGTGACAGGGTGGGGCGTCCTCGAAGGACTGCCAACGTCCCGGAGCGCAGACATCCGGCCATGACGCCGAGGCCAGCGGTATGGAACAGCGGAAGATCGATCAGGAACCGATCCTCGTCGGTGAGATCGCCATCGCGCACATACGCACCTGTCGTCGATGCCTGTGCGACGGTCGACGACCACACCTTGGACGGCCCGGTGGTCCCCGAGGTCATCAGCACCACGTCAGGATCGGCCAGCTCGACGGGGCGTTCCAGCCGAGGCTTCGCGAAGGATCTCTCACGCAACAAGAGGGGATCCGCGGTCCGATAAGGTGCGAGCTCGGACCGGAGGGTCGCCACCTGCTCGGGTGAGATCACGATGAGATCTGGCTCCGCCAGCCTCAGCGGGTGTTCGAGAATGCGGCCCCGCAGCGCGGGATTGACGGGCATGATCGCCGCTCCCAGGCATCGGGCCCCCCACCAGGCACGAACGAAGTCCGGGCCGTTGGGCAGCATGATCGCCACACGCGAGCCTTGCCGGACGCCGAGTGAGGCCAGCACCTCGGCTGCCCCATAGGCCTCGGCCAGAGTCTCGATACTGCTCCATGTCTCGCCGCCCTCGAACACGATCACCGATCGCTCCGGATGATGATCGGCGTTCCGCTCGATCACGGAGCGGAGCACCGCCTCATCTCGATCAAGCCACATGAGCCCCTCCACGAGGACGATAGGAGTCGGGCCCGTCGAGACTGGTGGATCGCTGGAGCATACCCCGGGTGACCAGCACATCGAGATGCGCTGCGGTCTCGGTCGAGGCGAGAAGACGGTGCCAGGGATGCAGGCTCGAGAACGACCGGTCACGACGGGTCCACCGGAGACGATGCGCGACCTCGAACGGAGTCGAGCCGCGGTCGTCGACGGCGTCGAGCGTGATCGCCAGGCGGGCCTCGTGATGCTCGAGAAGCTCCCGGGCCCGGGCATGGATCGACGGAGTGACAGGCCCATGCGCGGGCAACAGCATGCCGTCGGGGCGGTGGAGCACACGCCGCAGCGACTGCAGATAGTCGGCCAATGCCATCGCCACGGGTGCCGATTCGAAGCCCACCGCAGGCGTGATCCGTGGCAGCACGTGGTCCCCGCTGAAATAGAGACCTCGGGCACTCTCGTGGAACACCAGATGACCTCGGGTATGGCCCGGGGTGGCGATCGCGGCCAAGGTGCTCGCACCGGCGTCGAACTCCTGACCATCCGCCACCCAGACATCGGGTGCCTCGACCGCACTGCCGACACCGGGCCGGGCGAGGCGCTCTGGCTCCAACTCGTCGATCAAGACGGTGCCGCCGACACGCTTCAGATCGGCGTGGATCTGGACTTCGCGCTCACCGCGGATCAACCGGTTCAGTTCGTTGATATTGGGCTGCTCCCCTTCGCCCAGGTAGACCGTGGCGCCCGACCTGCGGCGGATCAACGGAGCAAGCGTGTAGTGGTCGGGGTGACTATGCGTGACGAAGATCCGGTGCACCTCGTCGATGCCTGAGCCGAGCGAACGTAGGACCCTGTCGAGATCGTCCGGCGTCGCGGCGCTGGCGTCCCCGGCATCGATGAGGTCCATCGCTCCGTCATGGGCACGTAGCGCATACAGGTTCACGGCGTGCAGCTCCTCGACCCCGACCGCCATCGGGATCCGAACGACACCGTCGGCTACCTGCTCAGGACCGTCCGTGTACCAGGCTCGGCTGTGGCCTCCTGGGCCCGCCATCGTCAGTAGCTCCCACCCAGTCGACGGTGGTCCCAGCTTCTGATACGTCCCGGTGTGAGGTACACGACGACACGCTTGGGAGCATGGCGCGCGATATCGATCTCCGGGGTGCCCTCGTCGGACCCGCTCATCGCCCTGTGCCTCTCACGCATGCGCGTCGTCACGTCGATGACGGTCTCGGTGTCCCGGACGATCCTTGTCTCGCCTGTCAGCATCACGCCGCGGATCTCGGCATAGGGCCAGGATGTCTCGACCAGGAAACTAGCCTTGTCGGAGCGCTCGAGATTCCTGATCTTCTGCGCCGCAGCGAAGGAGCTGACGACGATCTCCCGATCTTCGACCATGAACCCCATATGGACCAGGTGAGGGGCTCCGTCGGGCCCGATGCTTCCGAACACACCGAGCATCTGACTGTCGAGGAACTCGAAGACCTCTTGTTCGGACATGGCGATCTGGGCGCGACGCGACACGAGACTACCTACCTCACCACGGGTCGAGCGCGGCACGCTCTCGACGAAGACAATAGTAAATAGATTATTAACATAATTGTGTCGGCGTGGCCACCGTCGACCTCGCGGATGGGATGTCGTCAACGCGAGATGCGTTCGTACAGTCCTCCCGAGCGGAAGGACCGGGCCATCGGGCTGGCCAGATAGTGATGCGGGTAGTCCAGCGGCACGGCGCTCGCCTCGTCTAGTCGATTCACCTGCTCATCGCTGAGACGGATCTCGATGCTGGCCAGGTTCTCATCCATCTGCGCGATCGAGGTGGCTCCCAGGATGGGTACGACGTGGATGGGGCGATGACGTAACCACGCCAATGCCAGTTGAGCGGGAGTGACGTCGAGGTCCGCCGCGGTATCGAAGAGAACTGGGAGAACCGATTCAGCGAGATCGCCCGGGGCTGCCCAGTCGAACCTCGAGGAGTTCCACATCGGCGTGGCCAGCCGTGAACCCTGACCGCTTCCCATCGCGTACTTACCGGTGAGGATTCCGTTCTTCAATGGCGACCACGCGAGCACCGACAGACCTTGATCGGCAGCCATCGGAAAGAACTCCGCCTCCGCGGCTCTTCCGAGCAGGTGGTACTCGATCTGAAGTCCGATGTGGCACGTCCACCCCCGCAGTTCCGCCAGTGTGTTCGATTTCGCGACGACCCACGCTGGGGTGTTGGAGACTCCGATGTAGAGGATCTTGCCCGCCCGGACGAGGTCGTCGAGGGCGCGCATGACCTCGTCCACCGGGGTCAGCAGATCCCAGGAATGCACGATGTAGAGATCGACGTAGTCGGTCCGGAGGCGCCGCAACGTTCCCTCGATCGACTGGACCATGTTCTTGCGGTGGTTGCCGCCGGCATTCGCGTCACCGTTGCGAGGCGCCGAGTTGGTGTACTTGGAGGCGATGACCACCTCCTCACGGTGGCCCGTCACCAGATCCGCGACGATCTCCTCGCTACGCCCACCGGCATATTGGTTCGCCGTATCGATGTAGTTGCCACCCGCCTGACGGTAGCTCTCGTAGAGACCCCGGGCGGTCTCGGCCGACACGCCCCAGCCAGTGGTGGCGCCGAAGGTCATCGTGCCGAGACCGACATCGGATACACGCAGCCCGCTACGGCCGAGCAGTCGATAGTTCATCGCGGTCATCGTGCGCTCTCCGCGTAGCGCGGTTGACGCGGCTCGGGGACCCCCGAGAGTCGATCAAGCTCATCGGAGTCCAGACGCAGTCGCCGCGAGTCGAGGTTCTCCCACAGCCGGCTGATCCGGCGGGTGCCGGGAATCGCCACGATCGCCGGGCTCTGGGCCGACAACCACGACAACGCGACCTGACCCGCCGTCACGCGCCGCCGCTCCGCGATGGCGCGCACCTCGGCGAGCAACGACTGGTTCTCGAGTATCGCCTGCGGAGCGAACATCGGCAGTCGACTTCTGAAGTCATCCTCACCGAACCGAGTCGCGGGGCTGACCGCGCCGGTCAACCATCCCCGGCCGAGGGGTGCGTAAGCCACGAAGACCAGGCCGTTCCGCTCGCACCAGGGCACCACCTCGGCCAACTGGGCGCGACGGAAGAGCGACAGCTCCGACTGCACCGCAGCGACTGGATGCACCGCTTGAGCCCGTTCCAGCTCATCGACGCCCACCTCGCTGAGTCCTAACGCGGCGATCTTGCCGGCCGTCGCCATCTCCGCCAGAGTTCCCCAGGATTCCTCGATGGGGACGCTCGGATCGACCCGGTGGAGATAGTGCAGGTCGATCCGCTCCATCCGGAGCCGCTGCAGGCTCGCGTCCACCGCCTCCCTCAGGTGTTCGGGTCGAGCATCGATCCGGGTGCGATTGCCATCGCCGGTGGCGATCAATCCCGCCTTACTGGCGACCAGCACCCGCTCGCGCTCGACATGCGACAGCACGCGGCCGAGCAGCTCCTCATTGTGGAACGGGCCATAGACATCGGCGGTATCCAGCATCATCGCGCGCTCCGCCGTCCCAGCTTGCGCCGCGATGCCGAGGACGACCCGGGGATCGTCGCTGGCAGTATCATCCCCGTAGGCGAAGCTCATGCCCATGCAGCCGAGGCCGACTCCGCTCACGGCCCGACCGGAGATCGTCACCATCGTCTCGCCCTCTCGCCGAGCATCACCGAGTAGAGACCACCGTGGTCTTCAGCTGGGTATAGTGCATCAGCGATTCGAATCCCTTCTCCCGCCCGAGACCGCTGGCCTTGTATCCGCCGAACGGGGTCTCGATTCCCGTCCGGCCGCCGTTCACCATCACCTGGCCGGCATCCAATCGTGAAGCCACGCGCAGGGCACGAGCAGAGTCGTCGGTCCAGACGCTCGCGACCAGTCCGTAATCGGAATCATTGGCAAGGCGTACCGCTTCCTCCTCACTGCTGAAGCGCGTCACCGCCAGAACCGGACCGAAGATCTCCTCACGGAAGATCCGCATGTCGGGTGTGACATCGGCATACACCGTCGCCTCGACATACCGCCCCTTCGCGAGGTCACCCTCGGCGGCACGACCCCCGGCCACGAGGCGAGCGCCGTCACGCTCGGCTATCGCGAAGTAGCCGACCACCTTCTCGAACTGGGCCTCGGTCGTCATCGGTGCCAGACGCTCGCCGGGAATCCGTTCGCTTACCGCGGTGCGCACCCGCTCGAGAAGCTCGTCATGCACATCCTCGTGAACCAAGAGCCGGCTCAGTGCCGCGCACTGCTGACCGGCGCCGACGCAGATCGTCAACGCGCTGTCGACGACTCGATCGAGATCGGCGTCGGAGAACACCACATTGGCCGACTTTCCACCGAGCTCGAGGATCGTCGGGATGAGCCGCCGAGCCGCGGCCTCCGCCACCATTCGGCCGGTCTCCACCGATCCCGTGAACGCCACCAGCCGGACATCGGGATGATCGACCAATGCCGCGCCGACCTCGGCGCCGGTACCGAGCACGACGCTGACGATGCCTGGAGGAACACCCGCGTCCTGGCATAGCCGAGCCAACATCACGGTGGTGCTGGAGGTGAACTCGGAGGGCTTGATCACCACAGCGTTACCCGCAGCGAGCGCCGCTGCCATCCCCCGCGCGGCCTGGGTGAGCGGGCCGTTCCATGGCGTGATCATCGCGACGACGCCGTAAGGCTCGCGCGTCGTGAATGCGTGGTCGCCGGCCCCCAGATCGATCGTCTGACCGAACAGAGCACGGATGACACCGCCGTAGTACTCGAAGTAGTCGGCGGCGACGCCCAACCCACCGCGCATCTCGGCGACGAGCTTCCCGGTCTCCTCGACTTCCACATCGATGAACTCGTCAGCCTGTTGGCGCAGGCGCCGGGCGACGTCGGTGAGTATCCGGCCCCTTTCGACCGGCGCCAGGTCACCCCACTCCCGTGCCGCACGCCGCGCGGCGGCCACCGCGCTGTCGACATCCGCGGAATCTCCGAGCGTCAGCCGCGCCACCGGCTCGCGTCGCAACGGCCCCTCGACGGTCAACGCGCGCCGATCACCCCGCGGTACCGCTCGTCCGTCAATCCAGTGCTCCAGCTCGCGGACCATCCACTCCTCCATCTTCGGCTCTGTCGACAGGGCGGCGACAGGCGGCATGCTACCGGTCGAAACCCGAGTACTGCTTCACATGTTGCATTTCGGTTACAAGTCACTATAGTACGACAGCAACATAACTTCTTGAATGCTGGGCGGGACGCTCATTCCTCGTCGGCGCAACGCACGTGAAAGGAACACATGATGGGACGCCGCTGTGTCTGGCTGGCACTCCCCGCCGCTGTCGCATTGACAGCGGCCTGCGGCGCGGGAGGCAGCGACGACGGGACGATCACCCTGTCCGTCGCCGACTGGCTTCCGCCCCAGCACGTCGCCGTGATCGAAGGCACTCAGCCCTGGATGGATCGCGTCACCGAGCTCACCGATGGACAGGTCACCTTCGACTATTACCCCTCCGAGCAACTCGGGGCGGCTGCCGATCTGCTTCAGCTCACACGTTCCGGCGTCGCTGATATCGCGATGATCAACGCGCCCTACACCCCAGAGCTGTTGCAGCTGTCGAGCGTGGGCGGCCTTCCCGGACTCACCGAGACCGCGTGCGAGAGCAGTTGGGGTTTCTACGCGGCCAGTCGTCCGGGATCGGCCATCTACGAGCATGAGTACAAGGAAGTAGGGCTCCACCCTCTCCTCCCGCAGGGCACACCGGCCTATGAGCTGATGACGACCGACCGGCCGGTGTCCCATCCCGATGATGCATCGGGGCTCACCCTGGCCGTCTCGGGTGGCGCGATCTCGAGTGTCGCCGAAGCCCTTGGCAGCGCTCCCGTCTCCATGGGTACGCCCAGCCGCTACGAAGGTCTGCAGCGCGGCACAGTGAACGGCACCTTGCTGGGCATGTCGACCGTCATGACCTACAGCCTCGAAGAGGTCATCGACTACTCGACTGCGGGTGCCAGTCTCGGCGGCTCGGTGGCCCCGTACGCGATGTCCATCGACACCTGGGACTCGCTGCCAGCCGACGTCCAGGATGCTTTCACCCAAGCAAGCGAGGAGAGCATCGAACGGTACTGCCAGGCCATGGACGAGCAGACGACCGCGGGCCGGGAGGCCATGGAGCAGGCCGGCGTGACGATCCATGATCTCTCCGACGATGAGAAGGGTGAGTTCGCTGAGGCAACGGCCCAGACTCGCGAGGCCTGGATCACCGAGGAGCTCCCGGAGGAGAAACGAGAGTACGGAGAGAAGGTCATCGAGGAATATCTCGAGGGAGCCGAGCGACTCGGGCCATGATCCGGCCGGTGCCGATGCCTGGCTGACGACCGCTACTCATCTCCGTGAAGAAGGACGACGCTGTGGACCGATCTACTTCCGCGCTCATCACCGCCGTGCGAGCCGTCGACCGGTGGGTGCGGCCGATCGAGCGGGCACTCGCCATGATGGCCGGACTCGGAGTCGGCATCCTGGCGTTCCTCCTTCTCGTGGATATGATCCGTCGGCGGTTCTTCAACGAGACCTTCGCGTGGCTCTATAACTTCACCGGTCTCTACGTGTTCGCGGCTGCCATCTTCCTTTCGCTCGCCTATGCGCACCGGCTCAACGCACACATCGCACTGGATGTCATCACCACGCATCTGAGCCGGCGATGGAATCGTGTCTTCGGCTTCGTCGGGGAGCTTGTGGGAATCGTCTTGTTCACGATTCTGGCGTACGCGGGACTGCGGGCGACATCGGAGGCGTTCTCTGCGGGATACACCGGCGAGAGAACGCTTCCCTGGCCGCTCTGGACGCATTACGTGCTGTTGCCCATAGGGGCGAGTCTCGCTGTCATCCGCTCGATGCTGAAGCTTCTTGCCGGCGATGCCCTCGACGATCCAGAGTCCGACGATCCGGACGCGGCCGCCTCCGTCGGCGTGAACTGACTCCTGGTCCCCTCTCCGTGACGAAAGCGAGACGATGACCGTATTCCTCGTGCTGTGCCTGCTCTTCACGCTCCTCTTGATCGGGGTGCCCGTCTCCTTCTCGATCGGAGTCGCCGCACTCGTCGGGCTCTACTCCATCGGTGGCTGGAATCTCGTCCTGACCATGTTCGAGACCGTGCCCTACACCAACGCCTCGCACGTGTCGCTCGTGGCTGTTCCTCTCTACCTGCTGATGGCGCACTTCATCGTGTTGTCGACCATCGGCGACGATCTCTTCGCCGCGATCCGCATCATCTTGGGCCGGGTGCCGGCCAGCCTGGGGATCGCGACCGTGGGGGGAGGGGCGATGTTCGGCGCCATGTCGGGGTCGACGATCGCCAGCGCGTCCGTCTTCGGCAAGAGCGCGTACCCCCCGCTCGTTGCAGCCGGCTATTCATCGCGGCTCGCCACCGGGTTGATCAGCGTCAGCGGCACACTGGCCGTCATGATCCCGCCGAGTTTGGCACTGATCTTCTACGCGTTCATGGCCGAAGTGAGTGCCGGGACCATGTTGATCGCCGGTATCGTCCCCGGGATCCTCAGCGCGCTGCTGATCGTCTGCGTGCTGCTGGTGAAGGCCTGGCGCCACCCGGACCAGCTTCCCGCAGGACAACGCTATCGGATGACCGAGAAGCTCCAGGGACTCAAGATCGCGATCCCGCTGCTGTCGCTCTTCGCCATCATCACGATCTCCATCTATAGCGGCTGGGCCACGGTCAACGAGACCGCGGCTATCGGCGCGGTCGGCGCTGCGCTCATCGCCGCCGCGCGACGGCAACTCTCCTGGTCTCGAATCCAGGAGTCGCTGACCGGCGCCGTGGTCACCACCACGATGGTCATGACCATCATCATCTTCGCCTACATGTTCGGCTACTTCCTCTCGATCAGCCGCGTCACACCGACTCTCGCATCCTGGGTCAGCGGGCTGGAGGTCCCGGCGATCGTGATCGTGGTATGTATCTGCCTGTTCTACATGCTCATGGGCACCTTCATGGACGAAGCAGCTCTGATGTTCCTGTCCGTACCCGTCCTCGTTCCGGTCGTCTCGGCGCTGGGGGTCGACCTCATCTGGTTCGGGGTGATGATCGTCCTCATGCAGCAGATCGGGCTACTCTCGCCGCCGCTGGGCTTGACAGCCTTCGTCGTCGCGCGCGTCACCTCCCGACCGACCACCGAGGTCTTCATCGGAGTGCTCCCCTTCGTGGGCGCATTGTTCGGACTCATCGTGCTCTTCTTGGCCTTCCCCCAGATCGTGCTATGGCTCCCGAATCTGATGGGCGGATGAGCTGACGCGGCCGCTCGCAGGTGTCACGGTGTCCTGACCCACACGCGCTGACCGGCAGTCCTCCTATGGCATGATGGACATTAGAAGTTAACTTGAGCATCATTGAAGAGGTTCTCGTGTCGATGCAGAATGAACGACCCGCACTCGATGATGTCCGCATCCTCGACGCCTCGCGAGGCATTGCCGGGGCCGTCGCGGGCATGGCGATGGGTGATGTCGGCGCCACCGTGATACGTCTGGAGGACCACGCGGACACCGATCTCCCAGGCGCCGTGGCGTGGCATCGCAACAAGACGATCATCCCGAGGGACGCGGGGCGCGAGCTGGTGGCCGGCTCCGATCTGATCATCACGTCGGACTCGGAGACAGCGCATTTCCTCGGGCTGGACGTGGAGGGAGAGCCATCGATCGGTCCCGTTCACCTGCATCTGCCTGAATGGTGCGAGGACCTCGACCTCGACCCTCATACCCGCGAGCGGATGGTCGCGGCCGACTACGGGGTGGCCCGGCGGCAGACCTCCTTCGGAGGCGGGCCGGTCGATGGCGTCTATCCGTTCCTCGCCTATATGCACGGCACGTGGGGGGCGACGGCAGGCATCGCCGCGCTCATCGGTCGAGCCACGACGGCGCGCGGGCAGCGCGTCGTCGTCGACTCTCTACATGGCTCCATGGTGGCAGCGATCACGACGATGCTCGTCACCCCCGGCGAGCCCCTTCCCGACACCAGCGTCGGTCCGGGTGGGCCGAACCCGACCTTCGGAACGTACCGGTGCGCGGACGACGAGTGGCTCTTCCTCGGCGCGCTCGGTGCCAAGTTCCAGGACATCGCCTTCGACCACCTCGGCACGCTCGATATCTTGACCGACGCTCGGATCGACGGCGTCCGCGAGAACCTCTACCACCCCGATCATCGAGACTGGGTCCGCAGCCGTCTCGCCGAGGCATTCCTCCAACAGCCGCGGGCCGCGTGGCTGGCAGAGCTCACGGAAGCGGGATGCCCCGTGAGCCCGGTCGGCGATCGCGATGATTGGCTCGACCATCCTCAGGTCGCTGCGCTGGGTCTGCGCCTGGAGTTCGATGACCCCCTTGTCGGTCCCGCGGTCATCGGCGGCCCCGGAGTCGACTTGTCACGCGGAGGCCTCGGGACACCGAGGCCCAGGCGCCTCGTCGAATCCGCCGCGTGGCCGGAACGGGATGAGCCCAGCGCCCCACCAGCTCTGCACTCGATCACCGGGACCGGACCCCTGGACGGGATCAGAGTCCTCGACCTCGGCACGGTGCTGGCCGGTCCCTATGCGGGAATGCTGCTCAGCGCGCTCGGCGCGGATGTGCTGAAGGTCGAGACCACTAAGGGCGATGAGATGCGACTGCGCGGCTACGGTATCGCGCGCGGCCAGCGCGGGCTGGGCATCGACCTTCGCGACCCGGACGGATATACGGCATTCTTGCGTCTGGTCGAGGGCAGTGACGTCGTCCTCGACAACTACCGACCGGGAGTCCTGGAGCGGCTTCGTATCGACGACGCCACCTTGCGGCAGACCAACCCCGATATCGTCACGACCTCGATCACCGGCTACGGCGCCGGCGGACCTCTGGGCGGGTCACCTGGCTATGACCCGGTCGTCCAAGCGTTGACCGGGATCATGAAGGCGCAAGGCGGCGAAGCTGAGCCGGTCTTCTCCACCCTCGCAATCAATGACGTTGCCGTGGCCTGCCTAGCCGCCTACGGCACCGTCGCGGCGCTGTACCAGCGCGCAGTGGGCAGAGGCGGCCAACATGTCGAGTCGACCTTGGCGACGGCCGCGACCTACATGCAGAGCGGCGAACTCGTGCGCTATGCCGATCGACCACCAGCGGAGGTGGGCGGGCGCGACTACCCCGGTCCACATCCGCTCTCTCGGTTCTACCGATGCGCAGACGGGTGGGTGCGCCTCCATCTGCGTTCCTCCGAGAGCGCCGCCAGAGCCGGACTCATCGCCGACGCCGATGACGACCGGCTCGTTGCCCAGCTCGAGACGACGCTGGCGGGTCTCACCACCGCGCAGGCTGCGGATCGGGCCGCAGCCGTCAACGGGGTGGCGACGAGAGCGCGAGACTTCCGAGAAGTCGTCAACGACGCAGAACACCTCGCCAGCGGCCATGTCGTCGAGCTGGTCTGGCCCGACGGCAATTCCACCCAGCTCCCCCATCGGTTGGCCTCGTTCAGCGAGCACCAGCCGCACGATGTCCTCCGTGCCACAGGCCATGGCGAGTACACCCGTGAGATCCTCTCCGAGGCCGGCTTGTCCACAGAGGAGATCGAGAAACTGGTCGAGAGCGGGGCCGTGGTGGTCGGTGAGCCCATGTACTCGGTGGCAGGAGTCGGCTACCGCTGACAAGGAGCGTCAGGGGAGAACCACGCTCGCTCGGCCCGGAGCGAGCACGGTCCCCGCTTCGTCTTCGATCCAGACGTCCAGATCGACGACCTCTTCGCCTGCGGCGCTCCGCAAACCGGTGACACGTGCTCTCACGTCGAACAGCCCGTCGCGCACGAGCGGCCGGCGAAACTGCAGGGATACCGAGAGGATGCGGCATCCGGGCTGCCAGTCACGCAGCAGCCGATGAGCATATGACCACAGCAGACGACCCATCGCGATCGCTGACGGATAGCCCGCCCTGCGACCTTCCTCGTCGTCCATGTGGATCGGCACGAACTCATCGTTCACCGCTGCGAAACGATTCCACTCCGCGAAGCCGCTGCGCCGCGGACCGGCGGAAAGCTCGTCACCGATGCTCACCGTCATCACCTGTCTCCTGTCTCTAATCGGCTCGGCGCCGCTCAGTAGCGAATCGACGTGGTGCGTTCGATCCGGACCATCTCGCGGTCCTGGTTGGTCCATACCGACTCATAGACCGTGACGAGCATCGGCCCCATCCGACCTGCCGTCCGACGGTAATCGTGAAGGCGCGTCTCAGACCGGATGACATCGCCCACTCTCATCACCGCACCGTAAGAGGTCTCGCATCCGCCGTTGAGCTGATGCCGCAGCTGGGGTCCCGCCAAGCCGATCGCCTTCTCCCAGCGGTCCGGATCACGCGGCAGAGGATCGATCATCGGCACCATCTGCTCGGCCACCTGCCACGCGAAAGGGTTGAACTCCTCAGGCGCAACGAGAACCCGCGAACCTGGAGCCGCCTCTCCGTCTCGATATCGCGGTGGCGGTCTGTCGGGGTAATACACGGCTACCGCCCAACGACGAATGTCCGACGCCGAGACGGGATAGGAGATCTTCCAGTCGACGACCTCGCCGAGCACAGCGCGCAGCTCCTCGATCGTCGACGGACGCTGCAGATTCATCGGCCACGACGGTCGCGCTGCCCGGCGGCCTCGGGATGAGGATACGGGTGAGCAGCCGCTTCCAGACGTGCCTGTCGCGAACGCAGCTCATCGGTCGCCCGTCGAAAGGACGTGATCACCCGATCCTCCTCGGCGTAGTCGAAACGGTCGAGCAGCGCGCCCGCCGTATCCTGCGGAGGGTGCTGAAGGTACCAGGCGACGGTCTCCGACAGAGCCCGTTCAGCCGGCACCGGCTCGACATAGTCGAGCACGTCGACAGCCTTCCGCGCATCGACGATCACGTGGTCGTCATGGGCGATCGGATAGAGAGCGCGCCCCGGTCCGGCGAGATCGAAAGGAAGCGAGACCGGGTGCAGAATCCCGCCTGCGGCAGCCGCGACGATCTCGACCCACTGACGGACCGTGAACTGGTCCCGATCGGCCACGTTGAACACCTCACCCGCGGCCGCGTCCGGACGATCCACGGCCGCGAGGAGATGAGCGGCGGCGTTCGCCGCCGCGCAACGAGTGGTGATGGTCAGACCCCCATCGGGCAGGATGACCCGGTCCCGTCCGTCCAGAACACGTCGAACGATGGACCACTCTCGTGGATACACCTGACGCGGTCCGTAGATCGAGGGATATCGGAAGACCGACGCGCTGAACCTGCCTTCCGCGTGCATGTCGAGCATCCGCTCTTCCCCGGACCGCACCTTACGCGCGAACGCCTCGCCGGCAGTCTCCTCCCCGGCGGGAGCGCGACGGCGGCCGACAACCTCCTCGTCGGCGAACACGGGCATCCCATGGGGAACCTGCCGGTGGGGCTCGTGATAACCCGCGTACACGGGCACGCCGCTCACGGCCACGAGTGCCTCACATCTGTCCGCAAGCGCTTCGGCGACGACACGTGACCGGCCGTAGGTCGCGACCACCACATCGAAGGTCCGTCCGGTGAGCGCCTGGTCCAGAGACTCCCTGAAGTGCGGGTCGGCGTGGAGATGCTCATAGGCCTCGAGACCGGGTGCCTCGTGATGTCCGCGGTGCAGAAGAGTCACGCGGTGACCGCGTCGGCTCAGGCCTGCCGCGATGTGCGGTCCGGTGGGCCCGCCGCCCCCGATGAGCAGCGCGGTTCGCTCGACCATGGGGCATCACATCGAGATGATCGGGGCCAACCCTCTGCCGGCCGCGAAGCTACTCCTGCGAAAGACGTGAACCATCACGCCTCGCTCCCCGCCCGAAACTCGCGGACAGTCTCAGGAGACGGCAGTGCGATCAGCTCGACCTGATTGCCGTCAGGATCCTCGCAGAGGAACAGAGTCACCGGACCGTAGTTCTTGACGATCGTCGTGGTGGGATCGGAGTAGACCTCGTAGCCCATCTCGAGCAAGCGGCCATGCACTTCCTCGATGTGCTCAGGGTCCACCGGGAAGGACAGCTGGCCCATGCCGATGTCGCCTGGCCGTTTGGGGCTTCCGCCGTCTGTCTCGGGAAGGTTCCACTTCACCAGCTCCAACTGCCCGATGCGGGAATCACCCTGCACGAACACGGTCGTCCCGACGGTGCCTTCGGGGAGTCGCATCAGCGCTGGAGTAAGATCACTGGTCTTCTTCTCCAGGGTCTTACGCATACCGAGGCCCTCGACATAGAAGCGCAACGACGCCTGCAGATCACGGACCCCGATGGCGACGTGATTCAAGCTCTTGACAGCAGCCCTGCTCATAGAATGAACCCCTCGTCCTGAAAGGCACCGTCACGCCACTTGAGGGCCGACTTCAGACCCTCTGCGGCGGCCTTCGTCTGAAACTCGCCGGCACCCGGCCGGAAGCTCCTGGCCAGGACGTACCACGGCACGACCGACTGCAGAGCCGCACGGAAGCCCATCGCCTCGTAGCTTTGATTCAGCGCCTGCTTGTTGGCGGCCAACATGGCGGGGTGCAGCTGGGCCATCGGCCGGAGCTCACGCATCACCTGCTCGTCGAGTTCATCGGATGGAAAGCTCTTCGCGATCCAGCCAAGCTCCTCAGCCCGCTTCCCCGTCACCGAGTTGCCGGTGAGCTGGAGATACTTGGCCTGAGCCATCGACATCTTCCAGGGGAAGTACTCGACATCCGGGGTGGCCTGAGCACGAGTGGGCGGATATCCCATGACCGTGTCCTCGGCGGCGAAGACGATATCGCACATGGACATCAATTCCGATCCCCCGGCGAGAGCGTAGCCATGCACCTTCGCGACGACCGGCTTGAGGAGGTCCCAGATGGCCAGCCAGTCGCGGAGACAACTGCGGGGGAACTGGCCGGTCCAATTCTCGAAGAGCTCGGAGTGATTCCAGCCATCAGGACGCTCGGGATGCTCCTCGCCCCCGGCATAGCTGTTCATGTCATAACCCGCGCAGAAAGCCGGTCCAGCGCCCTGAATCAGGATCACGCTGACATCGTCGTCGGCTTCGGCGTTCCTCAAGGCCGCGATCAGCTCGCGCCGCAACGCGGGGCTGAGTGCGTTGCGCTTCTCCGGGCGGTTCAGCGTGATAGTGGCGATCTTGTCCTCGACGCCATACAGGATGTTCTCGTATTCCACGGTCTCTCTTCTCTGTGCGGGAACTATTCGATGGAACTGCCTCGACGGGCTCAGACGTGGGCGCTTCGATCCGCGCCCAGCGGACGGGGAGCGGTCCGTATGGACCCCGGAGTCCGGCCCAAGTGCACCGGGATGCCGAGCACCCGGAGGCCCCCGATATCCACACCCATGCCGCGATCCACCAGATCGGGGTCGTCGAGCACCTCCGCTACCGGACGGACCGGGCTGGCAGGAACTCCTCGTTCGATCATGATGCGAGCGAGGCCAGCACTGGCCTCGCAATGAGCAACGAGCTCGGCGAGTCTGGCGTTGAGCTCATGACGATGCTGAAGACGGTCGGCATTGGTGCGGAACCGCGGATCCGCCGCCATCTCTGGAGCGTTCAGGAACTCGACAAGTGTCGCGAACTGCTGGTCGTTCCCCGCGGCGAGGTAGATCTGGCCATCCGCGGTGTCGAAGATCTCGCACGGCGCGATACTCGGGTGCGCCGAACCGAGCCGCCGCGGCTCGACTCCGGTCATGAAGTAGGTAGCAGCTGCCGGGTGAAGGAGACTCAGGGCAGCGTCGTACAGGCTGACGCTGACCAGTTGCCCGCGCCCCGACCGCTCCCTCTCTTGGAGCGCCAACAAGACTCCGGCGAAGGCCTGCAACCCGGTGGTCAGATCGGTGATCGGCATCGGCAGGCGCAGCGGTCCGCGATCTGGCTCGCCGTTGAGATACATCAGGCCGGAGTAGGCCTGGACGACAGCGTCATAACCGGGGAGGCCCGCCATCGGGCCCTGCCCGAAGGCAGAGATCTGACAGTAGACCAGTCGAGGGAACCGATCGAGCAGATAGTCCACGTCCAGGTCCCATGCGGCCATGGTCCCGGGTTTGAAGTTCTCGACGAGCACATCTGCGCTCTCCAGTTGGTCGAGAAGCAGGCCGCGGCCTCGAGGCGAGGTCAGGTCCGCGACGAGATGCTCTTTGTTGCGGTTGAGGCCGGCGTAGTAGGCGCTGACACCGTCTGCGCGGGTCGGACCCCACTGCCGCGTGCCGTCGCCGCCTGGAGGCTCGATCTTGACGACGTCGGCTCCATGGTCGCCCAGCATCTGAGCGCAGTAGGGACCGGCGAGGACGCGCGAGATGTCAACCACCCGCTGCCCAGCGAGGGCGCCGCCGCTCACTGAGCGCCCCTGAGGAGGTCTGCCGCATCGGGCGCCCCCGGCATCCGGCGCCTACGCATCTGGATCAACCAACGACCGTTCTCGCGACGGAACGCCCATTCGTTCAGCGAGGCGCTGAGCAGTTTCAGGCTCGGACCATCTTGGTGGAGCACGAAGGAGTAGCCCCTCGCGATGGCAGCGTCTCCCGTGATGTCGATCGTCACGTTGTTGCCCTGCATATGCATGCTGCGGCCGTAGAAGCCATCGTCCTGCTCCGCCGTGCGCTCACGCAGGAAGTCCCGCATCGCGTCACGTCCTTCCCACCGCACGATCGCGTAGGGGTCCTCCCCACGGCCGGAGGAGACATCCATGACACAGTCCTCGGTGAACAGCGCGAAGTACTCGTCATCGAGGGGCGCATCGGCGTAGTGACCGTAGCGCGAGAGCAATTCGTGGATGGACTTCTCGTCCTCCAACAGCGAGAGTCGCTCCTCCAGCGCCACGAGTCGATCGTCCATGTACTATCGCCCTCCTTGGCACATCACAGGAACATGTCTTATATCATAAGTGTATCATCACTGCCGGACCGACGCGGATGTCAGGCATGCACACGCTCATCGAACTGCAGGATCGTGCCGTCAGGATCCTTGACGAACATCGCACGCATCTTCTGATCGGCGCTCTCGCCATAGCCGGTGCCGACGGTGTCCTTCACCGATACCACCTCGGCACCACCGGCGCGTAGCCGATCGGCGAGTCTCACGACGTCATCGACCCAGAAGCCGACATGGTGGATACCGATCTGGCCGAGATCCAAGGGTGCGTTGTCAGCGAGCTCATCGGACTGAGAGATCGCGATGAAGAGCTGATCGTTGTTCTGGTCGTCGGCCAACCGCAGCATGATCTCGCGGCGCCGCGTCGATCCGACACCTGGCGCATACAGCTCGTTGGCAGGTGGCTCATTGGTAGCGTCTCGGATCACGGTCATACCGAGCAGATCGCGGTAGAACACCAGCGAGCGGTCCAGGTCACGAACGCCGATGGCGATGTGCGATGCGAACTTCATGGGTACGTCCTCTCATAGATCGAGCACCAGCACCGGGGTCAGCGACCTCGAGCAGCAGATCATCATCGTGTCGTTGGCAGCCTTCTCTTCTTCGCTCAACAAGGAGTCGCGATGGTCGGGGACTCCCTCGAGAACGGCGGTCTCACACGTGCCGCAGGTGCCCTCCCGGCACGAGGTCATGGTCTCGAGTCCAGCGTCTTCCATCGCCTCGGCGATGGTCTGCCCCTCAGCGACGGCGACCGTGAGATCGGAGTACTCGAGGCGCACCTGGAACGATCCTGTGCGCGCGCCCAGGGCACCCTCTTGGGCTCGGAATCGCTCGACGTGCAGCACCCCCGGCGTCCCCACACATCGCTGCTCTATCGCATCGATCAGCGCCCCCGGCCCACAGCAATAGACCTTGGTGGTCGCGGGAAGGTCTCGCAGCAGTACGTCAACATCGATCAGACCGCACTCGTCCTGCGGCCACAGCGTGATCCGGTCCTCCTCATCGGCGAACTCCTCGGTGAATGCCATGGACGACATCCGCTGGCCCCCATATACCAGCCGCCAGTCGCCACCGGAGGCGCGCAACGACCTGATCATCGGCAGCAATGGCGTGATCCCGATGCCACCGGCGATGAACAGATAGGAGTCAGCTGCGACGAGAGGAAACTGGTTGCGAGGACCACGCACGGTCAACTCGCTTCCCACGGCGACCTCATCGTGGAGCTGGATCGAGCCGCCCCGGCTCTCCGGCTCGCGAAGGACGGCGATACTCCAGCTGTCTCGGTCGGCGGGGTCGCCGCACAGTGAGTATTGACGTTCCATCGAGGGCGAGAGCACGACATCGATGTGGGCACCCGGTTCCCAGGTGGGAAACGATCCGCCGTCACGCAGACGCAGCCTGAACAGGCTGACGTGATCGGTCAGGCGACGTTTGTCATCGACCACGACGCGAAACGCGGGTACGAACGCACCGGGACCGGCCGACCTCGTGACTCCTTCTGTCATCGTCATGGCAAGCACACTCCTCAGAGGACGATCCGATAGGACAACCGCCTGTTCACCGATGGATGTCTACGGCACCGCGTAACCGCGTCCGGGCAACAGATCGATCCCGTACAGTTCGCTGGCGACGCCCCCCAGAATGCCTGCGCGCCGCTGAACCGACAGGCCTCGCGGGAGAGCGTCGGGCTCGTCGAAGTCCCAGTGGGGATAGTCGGACGAGTACATCAGGTGATCGCCATAGCCCGCGTCGTAGAACACGTCGAACAGCTCACCGAGGTGAGCATCATCCTCGGGCTCTTCCATCGGCTGGGTGCTGTAGTAGAAGTGCTCGCGCAGGTACTCGGACGGCTTTCGTTCAAGGTGGGGCACTTCGTCACCCATTACTCGATAGGCCGCGTCAAGGCGCCAGGCGAGAGGCGTGACCCACGACCAGCCGAGTTCGACCAGGACCACCTTGAGGTCGGGGAAGCGCTCGAAGACTCCCTCGAAGATGTAGCTGGCGACGAGCGGGAAGTTCATCGCCGCGTAATCGCTGTGCTCCTCCAGATAGTAGCTCGGTCCTCCGGAGGGCGTGGGGCGATTCCCCGTCTGCACGTGGAACGTCACCGGCAGACCGTACTCGACGCATGCCTCGTAGATCGGCCAGTAGGTCGGGTGGCCGGGGGGCCGCAGGTTATCGGGGGCCAACATGATCTGCTTGAAGCGAGCAGAGTAGTCGCCGAACTGCGTCATGCCGTGCTCGATCTCCTTGACGGCCAGATCGGGAAGCTCGTAGGGCACATTCAGCGACGCATACCACCGCGGGTCCTGAGCGAGCCAGGTGTCGACGCGGTGCTCATTGAGCGCGCGGCAGTAGGCGGCCGAGAATCCGCTCGGCTGTCCTTTGAGCCCGGCCGAGGCGAACGCGCCGAGATCGTTCAGCAGCCCGGCGGACATCTCGTATCTGTCGAGAAGCTGCTCTGCCGCGAACGCCGGGTCGCTCCCCGGGGGCCCGCCATCGGGCGTCTCGGTATCCCAACGCTGTCCATACTCGCGTGGGCGCGGCCGGTCTCCACCTGGCCAGCCTCCCCGTGTCACGCCGACATCGGCGGCGTGACGCTGCCAACGTTCGGGGAGGTAGGACAACACGCCGGCACCGCGCTGCTGGTGCTCCCGAAGCCGTAGCGGGTGGACATCACAGTCGATGATCCCGAGCTTCTGGGGACCTTCGATGGCGGCCGCGGGGTCGTTCAGCGTGAGCGTCATTGTTCTCTCCTTGCTTCCGGTCCATCCACGTTAGCGGACTTCAGCATAAAAGTAACCATAATAGAAGAATGTCAAGAACACGAGGTTTAATCTTCGTCACAATTATGCTTGTATGTCATCCACACAAGGAGGCAAAGCATGGCTAGCAGACGATTCGTCGTCGGGCGCGTGAGAGACCTCGCCGACGGAGAGAAGATGGCCGTCGAGGTCAACGGCAGGTCGATCGCGATCTTCAACGTCGGGGGGAGATTCTATGGCCTTCTCAACCGCTGCCCGCATCGTGGCGCTGACCTGTGCGCGGGACGATTCCTCCCGTTGATCTCGGCTGAGAAGCCCGGCGAGTACGTCTATGACACCGAGCGTCAGCTACTCGCGTGTCCCTGGCACGGCTGGGAATTCGACGTCACCACGGGGCAGTCCTACTTCGATCCGATCAGGATGCGAGGTCGCCCCTACAGCGTCGAGGTGGAGAAGGGCGATCTGATCGCCAGCGAACTGGAGAACGGCGAGGTCGATCTGACGCCCGCGCAGTACGCTGCGACCATCGCCAGCGATGACGAGACCGCCGACGGCCGACAACCGGGGCCCTATATGGCCGAGACGGTGGAGATCTCGGTCGAGGAAGACTACCTGGTCGTCGACCTCCGTCCCCCACGACCAGCTCGGGCGGCGCGCCCGGAAAGGAAACTGGCACGATGACAACCTCGTTCCTTGGAGCCACCCCCCGGGCATCGGTCTGGACCGGCGATCTCGTCGATGTCGACGTTCACGCGCAGGTCCCCTCCGCCGAGGCGCTCTTCCCCTATCTCGCCCAGCAGTGGATCGACTGGTGCACTGAACGCAACTGGAAGGCACCTGCCGGCGTCGCTCAGCACTTTCCTGCGAACTCCCCCCGCACGTGCCGACCCCAATGGCGGCCCGCCGACGGCGGGCCGCCGGCATCGTCGTTGGCACTCCTTCAAGAACACATTCTGAACCCCTGGGAAGTCGACACCGCGATCCTCAACTGCTACTACGGCATCGACAGCATCCGTCAGCCGGACTGGTCGAACGCCATGGCGAGCGCGGTCAACGACTGGCTGGTCGCCGAGTGGCTGGAACGAGACGAACGTCTACGAGGCTCACTCGTTCTCCCGGTTCGCGATCCAGAGGCGATGGTCAGGGAGATCCACCGGCTCGGCGACCATCCCGGTATCGTGCAGGTGCTGCTCCCGAGCCGCTCGGACCTGCTGTGGGGACGGCGTCTGTATCTGCCGGTCTTCCGCGCAATCGCCGAACACGAGCTCGTCGTCGGACTGCACTACGGCGGTACGGCCGACGGCGTGCCGTCGACCACTGGTTACCCCTCGTACTACATCGAGGAGTACGCCGCGGAGTGGCAGTCCTTCGCCACTCAGGTCACCAGCATGATCATCGAGGGTCTCTTCCAGGAGATCCCTGAGCTCAGAGTCTCGGTACTCGAGGGCGGCTTCCTCTGGCTACCCGCCTGGGGCTGGCGGATGAACAAGGACTGGAAGGGTCTACGCCGCGAGGTCCCCTGGCTCAAGGAGCCCCCGTTCGACCTGATCCGCAGGCATATGCGCTTCTCGGTGGCACCTGCCGAGCTAGGCCCTCGAGAGCAGCTCGAAACCACGCTCAGTTGGCTGAGAAGCGATGACCTGCTGATGTTCGCCACCGACTACCCGCGTGGTCACGATGACGATGTCACCGATCTCCTTCAGGCGCTGCCGGAAGAGGCCCGGCCGCGGCTGATGTCGCAAAACGCGCGCGACTGGTACCGGCTCTAGCCGAACGGCTGCACCCCTCCGATCACCCGGGGAGGTGCAGCCGTGGACCGACCCTGTCTTAGGGATGGGGAACGTCCACGTTGAAGACCGTGCTGTTTCCCCCGTCGACGATGATCGATTGACCTGTCACGTGCCCAGCCAACTGGGAAGAGAGGAACAGCAGCACGCCGGCCACGTCGGACGGATAAGCGAGCTTGCGTAGTGGAGTCTTGCTGATATTGGATTCCAGCAGCTCCCCGGTCCACTTCGGGTTGTCCTGCTGCCGCGGGGTCCGTACCACCCCGGGCGCCACGGCATTCACCCGGATCCCGTCGGGACCCAGTTCGACCGCGGCCGTCCGTACCAGAGACATCAGCGCCGCCTTGTAGGCACCATAGGCGCTGGTCTTCGGCGAGCTCGTCATCCCCGCCACCGAGGCGACGAACGTGACCGAACCGCTCGTACCGGTCCGCTGCCAGTAGCGCGCCGAGTACTCCAGCGCGAGGTAGGCGTGCCTGATCACCATCTGCTCGTGAAAGTCCCAGTCATCGTCGGTGAGATCGATCATCGCCTTGTAGCGCGCGAGACCGACGATATCGACGACGCCGTCGAGGCGACCGCACCGTTCGTCGATGAACTCGAACAGACCTCGCATCGTCGATCGATCAGTGATGTCTCCCGTCCAAGCGATACCGTCGATCTCCGCCGCTACCTTCTCGGCACGGTCGGCATCCCGATCGACACACACGACAGTCGCTCCGACACTCGCCAATGCTTGTGAGATCTGATAGCCGATGCCGAATCCGGCTCCGAGAACTACGTGGACCCCGCCATCCAGACGTAGCATCGACGAGTAATCGGGTACCTCAGCGGCATCCCGGTCGGTCCAATTCGCGGTCACACTCTTCCTTTCGGTCGCCCGGTCCAAGAGGCCCGGTAGCCGTCATCCCACGGCCGAGATCTATGTCGTTGAGATCGCCCGCTATGACGTGGCGATCAACAGTTGTTGGGGCCCCCTGAACTGGTACTCCTTGCGATAGCTGAAGGGCGCCGCGATGCGCAGATCGGGATAACGCTCGTAGAGAAGGGTGAGCCCCACCTCGATATCGAGGCGAGCGAGCCACTGCCCGAGGCACGTGTGAATGCCGTACCCGAAATCCAGATGCTGCCGAGCGTCCTTGCGCGTGACATCCAGCCGATCCGGTTCGGTGAACTTCCGCGGATCACGGTTGCCCGAGGCGACGACCAGACGCACGGTCTCCCCTGCCCGAACGGGGAACCCAGCGATCTCACCGTCGGCGACCGCTACGCGATGCACCCCGAGGGCAGACGGGCAGTAGCGAAGGAACTCTTCGATCGCACCCCGCAAGAGGTCGGGATTCTCCTTCAGAAGCGCGCGTTGATCGGGCCACTCCTCAAGAGCGATCACGGCATTCGAGATCATGTCGTTGGCATTGCCCGTGGTCAACATGACGGCGAACATCGTGACCAGTTCTTCGTCACTCAACACCGTCCCTCCCACGTCAGTGGCGAGGAGATTGCTGACGAGGTCGTCGCCCGCCTCGCTCGTCTCGTGGCGACGTCCCTTGATCAGATCGAGAACGTACTCCTCCAGGTTCTTGGTCGCCTCATAAGCCGCGTCCAGGTTGTCATAGTTCGTGCCGAGACCACGACGGATCTCCAGCGCCCAGCTGCGGAAGGTCGACACATCGGCGTCTGGCACCTGCAACATGGAACACACGACCAGGAAAGGCAGCCGCCACGACAGCGTCGCGAGATCGAAAGGATCGTCCCCGCTCTCGTCGATCTCATCGAGCAAGGAGTTGCCGATCGCCGTCACCCGTTCACGCATCGCCTCCACCGCACGACTCGAGAACGCCTGGTTGACGAAGCGCCGAAGCCGCGTGTGATCCGGCGGATCGTTTTGCCCGATGTGGTTGACGTCGAGATGGATCAAGTAGTCGTAGCGCTCCACCTCCGACGAGGAGAGCGCTGCCCGGCGCTCCGTGACCCGTGTGCCCGTGTAGCGCTTGTTCGAGAAGTTCTCGGTGTCGCGAAAGACGTTCTTGATATCGTCGTAGCGGGTCACCACCACTGCGGGCCCCACACGCATCACTGGCTGTTGATCGCGCATGTCGCGGTACAGCGTCCAGGGATCCTTGAGCAGTTCGTCGTCGAGTTCGAAGAACCTTCTCGCGCGCTCCTCGAGGGGCAGGGATCCCACACCTGTCGTCGTCTCAGTCATCGTCTCTCCATTCTTGATCTAGGCAACTAGATCAGCGGTCAAGTAGTGACTCCAAGTCGAAATCCGGGTCTTCGATCTGCTCCGGGGTCGCAGCCACCCGCGCGGCGGCGAGCCGCTTGACGGTCGCGAAGAAACGCAGATCGCCCAGGACGTCGGCCGCGCGTATCTGCCCCTCTTTGAGGTGAAGCACAGCGAGCCGGCCTTCGCCTTGACTCCGCATCACCGACGTGTCACATCCAGCGGACAGACCGACCGAGCGCAATTTCAGCTCTCCTTGGTCCGACCAGAACCACGGCAATGCCGCATAGGGTGTCGTCCCGCCGATGAGGGCATCGGCTACCGTCCGCGCTTGCTCGGTGGCGTTCGACACCGACTCGAGTCGACGCAGGCCACCATGCTCCGAACAAGGATGCCGCGAGCAGTCGCCGACCGCGAAGATCTTCGTGTCGCTCGTGCGGCAGAACTGGTCGACGACGATGCCATCAGCCACTTCCAGCCCGCACTCTTCCGCCAGCTGATCGTTGGGGATCAAGCCGATACCGGCGACGACGACATCGGCCGGCACCTTCGTGCCATCCCCGAGGCGTACGTAGGTGATCCGTCCAGACTCGTCCACATCGAATCGAGTCACCTCAGTACCGAGAAGCAGCTCGATACCGTCATCGCGATGACGCTTCTCAACGACATGTGACACGTCGGCACCAACCACTCGCATCAGCAGACGATCGGCGGCCTCGATCACCGTCACATCGATGCCCAGACGTCGCACCGAAGCCGCGACCTCCAATCCCACATAGCCGCCTCCGATGACCACCGTTCTCGTCGCCGCAGCTAGATCCGCCCGCAGCGCTTCCACGTCCGCGACCGTGCGGACGTAGTGGAGGTTGGTCGGCGCCATGTCGGCATCGGGGATCAAGGAGGCGGGCAGACGCCGTGGCGACCCCCCGGTGGCGATGACCAGCGCTTCATAGGAAAGCGAGGTTCCGTCACCGAGAAGGACTCGGGAGGCCCCGCGATCGATGCGTGTCACCATGGTCGAGGTCCGTGTACGAATGTCGAACTTCTCGTAGAAGCTCGCGGGACGCAGGAGAATCCGATCGGCTGACAATTCACCCGATAGGAACTGCTTGGACAGCGGTGGTCGTGAATAAGGGAGCACCGGCTCGCCACAGATCAACGTCACCGCACCGTCGTATCCCTTGCCGCGCAACGCAGCTGCGATCTCACAGCCGGCATGTCCGCCACCGACCACCACCACGGAGGACACCATCGTCAGGTCTCACTCCTGGCACTCTGGAACGTGCACAACGAGACCGTCAACAGTGTCATCGAGCACGATCTGACAGCCCAATCGGCTTTGCCCGGTCGATGTCACCGCTGTCGTCTCCAGCATGCCGTCCTCGTCACCCTCACGGGGGCCGACGGAGTCCAGCCATTGATCGTCGACGAAGACATGGCACGTGGCGCAACTCATTCCTCCACCACAGTCGCCGATGATGCCGGGAACCAGATTGCCGGTCGCCGCAGTCATGACGGTGTCGCCAGCTTCCGCATCGATCTCGCGCCGGGTGCCGTCCGGCTGCACGTAGATCACTGTGACCATCACGTCTCCCTCGACATACTTAACATCATTAGACCTTGCTTTAAAAGCATAGTATCATCAATTGAAACAGGGATCACGATCCACAGAACCTAGAACGAGACTGAGCCCGGAGTTAGCGTCCGAGGCGAGAGGAGGCCTGTTTCATGGCGGCCGAGTTCACCCGGAATGCCCTTCAGCGAAAGCTGCTGTACTGGGGACACACCCTCGGTGAGCGGTTCTACCCCGTGGCGCGAAAGACGCTTCCTTACAGGCCGAAGATGTGGTGGATACCACGGCTGCCTGTCTGGATGCATCCGCGTCGCGCCCCGCATGCGGGGCCGTGGACTACCCCGATCCCCGCGCCCGCCGATGAGCTACGCACGGGGCCGGGTATCAAGTTGCTGCCCGAGCGGCAACAGGAAGCATACGACGAAGCACCGTTGCACGACTTCATCCGCCTGCACCCGGAGATGCGAGGCGAGAACAGTCCCACGGGGCACATGTGGGCGTCGCTGCTCTCAACCTCACCTCGCGTCCAGTCAGCGGTCCGTCGTCGCACCAAGGCCAATCGACAAGCCAAGTCGTCGCCGGAACCAGCTAAGGCGACGCCCGAGCAACTGACCGAAGCGATGAAGCTCGAAGCAGCGAGGCTCGGCCTGTCGGCCGTCGGTGTGACGGCCTACGACATCAAGTACAACTACGCCGAGTACCAAGGTCTCGCGGTCGGCGACACCATCATCGTGGGGATCATCGAGCAGAACTTCGATTCGACCCAGATGTCTCCAAGCGTGCGAGCAGAGAAGGCGGCGCTCACTGCGTACGCGGGACTCGAGGATCGAATGAGCGCACTCGCGGACTGGATCAGGGATCAGGGCTATGCTGCTCGCCCCGAGGGGTTCGTCGGCGAGTCGATGGTCATCCCCTACGCCGTCGCCGCGGGATTGGGACAGCTCGGTCTCAATGGCCAGCTTCTTACGCCGCACGCGGGATCGCGTTGCCGGATTCACGTCATGTCCACCGATGCACCCTTCGTACACGACCAACCGGTCGACTACGGCATCGAGGGCATCTGCGACAAATGCCAGGTCTGCGTCCGTCGCTGCCCGCCGGGGGCGATTCCAGCCAATCGCAAGGACAGCCGCGGCGTGGTCAAGGCCAAGCTGAACACCAAGCGCTGTCTTCCGGTCATGGGCAAGGCCGCCGGATGCTCGGTGTGCATGAAGGTCTGCCCCGTGCAGCGCTACGGGCTGGCGGCGGTCCTCGAAGAGTTCGAGAGCACGGGAGAGATCCTCGGCAAGGGGAGCGATGACCTCGAGGGCTTCGACTGGCCCTTGGACGGCAAGCACTACGGTCCTGGTGAGCGGCCGAGGCTCGGACGGGATGTTTTCGAGACTCCTGGGTTCACCTTCGACCCCGATCGCAAACGCCCTCTCGACTGGAAGGACAGTTCGGACAGCGACGATGGAGGCCGCGCGGAGGCGCTCGGCTATTAGCACAGCATCGCTGGACGACTTCTCTGCGCATATCGGCATCGGTCCCGGTTATCGCTCGAGGGCAGGCACCACTGGCACTTGCACGAGACATCGGATCGGCGTCGCCGGCCGATGGCAGAGCATCTACCTACAGCCGGAAACGATGAGGTGGGGGGGGGGCGCGCGGCGCCCACCCCCCAACGGGGTCGGATAATAATTGAGGTCGGATTAGCCCCC
>NZ_JAERWM010000017.1:0-65418 GCF_016918125.1 Aeromicrobium sp. YIM 150415
GTCGCCGGCCGTTGGCAGAGCATCTACCTCCAGCGGTAAACGTTGTGGTGGTGACGCGCCTCGCTCGACACCACCTCATCGTCGTGCTCATGATCATGGGCTGCTATGACGCGCCCCGGACCCGTCCTTATGACACAGCATCGGCCATGACGTCGGTGAGCCTGGGGCCTGGCGTGAAGGAGATCGGGAACGAGTGAGGCCCAGCAACCGCGGGGATCTCTTCGATGTCGTACCAGGTGACCGGCCCGGCGGCCCGGAGGTCAGGCATGCGCTCCAGCAACGCCGTGAACATGGTCGTCAGCTCAGCACGTGCCAGATGGGAGCCGAGACAGAAGTGCCGACCTGAACCGAAGGTGAGATGCGGATTCGACGTGCGCGTCACATCGAAGACCTCGGGGTCGTCGAAAACCTCAGGATCCCGGTTGCCGGCGCCGTAGTAGGACACCACCTTCTGTCCCTTCGCGATCTGCTGTCCGCCGATCTCCGCATCCTTGGTGGCGGTACGCCGCTGGTACACGATCGGAGCATGCCATCGCAGCATCTCCTCCACAGCTCGCGGCACGAGAGACGTGTCCTCGACCAGCATCTGAAACTGCTCGGGATGCTCCAATAGGGCGATCATTCCGGTGGTGAGGACATTGCGAGACGTATCCGAGCCGGCCGACACGAGCAGATGGAAATCGATCTGGAACTGACGCATGTCCTCCTTGCGTCCCAGAACCTCACCGTGCGCGATCCTCGACAGACCGCTATCACCCGGTTCGGCATTGCTGAAGCGCTCCCATGCCTCCTTCCCATGGCTGTACATCATCGCCAGGGCATCTTTGCCCTCACCGGTCTGAACGCTTCCACCCCGTACGAGCACATTGGCGGCGTGAAAGAGCGTCAGCGACTCCTCGCGGGGCAACCCCATCAGGTCGGCGATCACGTAGCTCGCCATTCGGCCCGCGATGTCCTCGACCAGGTCACACTCTCCCTCCTCGATGACTTCATCGATGACCGCGTTCACCAGATCTTCCAGCTCGTGCTGCCGCGCTCGGACGCTCGGCAAGCTCAGCTCCGGGGCGAGAAACTTGCGATGTGCGGTGTGGTGAGGGGGGTCGGACATCAGCAGGTGCCAGTGGGTCTCATCCGCCACCACACGGGTGTCGTCGATCACCGTCGTGGGCTCCGACGAGAAAGTCTCCCAGTCGTTCTCGACAGCTTTGATATCCGCGTGTCGTGTCAGCACCCAGAACCCCGCGCCCTCAGGCTCCTCGTGCCAATGCACAGGGTCGTTCTCGCGCAACCAGCGAAACGTGTCATATGGCTGTCCGCCCTTGAACTGTTCTGGATCTAGCAGATCGATCTTCATCGACATCCCTCTCTATCTCGTGTTCGTCGTCGGCGATGAGAATGTCTCGGCGACCGCTGCCGTCCGCCGTGGTGGAGTTCGGAGAACCACTAACCGGGCGGTTCACCACTGGCGGCGAGCATCGTCTCGATGGTGACGAATCGCACCCGGGTCCTGCCCTCGAGATCGCCTCGTCCGGCCTCGGCATCTTCGATGCGTCGCCAACCGGCCTTGTCCACGACCCTCGGCTGTCTGGCCGTGATCAACGCCGACAGCTCTTCCAAGTCGTGACAAGCCGGATCAGCCAGGTCCCCGCTCGCGAAATCAGCGATCAGGCTCTCGACGGTCTCGTTGGCATCGAACCGGTTGGCACCGATCCCACCGATAGCGCCGCGTTTGATCCATCCGACGCAGTAGACGCCGCTCATCTGCTCGCTCGATCCGGATCGCAGGACCCTGCCATGATCGTGAATCACGGTGCCTCGCTCGTCGTCGAAGGGCACACCGTCCAGCGGCACACCGCGATATCCCACGGCGCGCAGAATCAGCGACGCCCGCACCACCTCGGTAGCGCCGTCAGCTTTCCCGAATGTCACGTTGAGAACGCCGTCGTCCTCATCCACTGACAACGGGGTAAGCCCGAAACGGAGGACCACACGTCGTCGAGCGTCGTCGATCTCCCTTGTGGCAGCACGCGCCAGAGTTTCCCGGCGCCACCGTGGCTCCTCCGATCCGGCCAGCTCAGCCGGGTCGACCACCAGGTCGACGCCGTCCAGTTGTTCCAGTTCCATGAGCTCGCCGGTCGAGAACGCCGCCTCCGATGAATCGCGGCGACCCGTGACCATCACCTCACGTACGCGACTGTCGTGAAGTGCCTCTACCGCGTGGGACGCCATGTCAGTGCTCTCGAGCTGCCTCGGGTCACGCACCAATGTGCGGGCCAGATCCAGGGCGACATTGCCATTGCCGATCACCACCACTCGGTCGCCGGTCAGATCGAACTGCGCACTCGAATGGTCCGGGTGTCCGTTGTACCAACCCACGAACTCGCGTGCCGGTCGAGTGATCATCGGTTCGTCGCCTGCCAGGGCGAGCACGCGGTCCCCCGCCGCCCCGGTGGCTGCGACGACGGCGTGATGGAATCCCAGGAGATCTTCCACCGTGATGTCGCGACCCACCTCGACGTTGAAATAGCAGTCGACGTTCGGACGCATCAGCACGTCGTGGAATCGCTCCATGATCCGCCGGGTGTCCGCGTGGTCGGGCGCGATACCGGTGCGCGCCAGCCCGAAGGGCAGCGGAAGCTTGTCGAAGACGCTGATGTGCACTCCCCTGATATCGGTGAGCGCTTCAGCCGTGTAACAGGCCGCGGGTCCGGAGCCGACGATGGCCACCTTGAGCAGCGGCCGGTCTCGCGGAAGGCGGCGCACGGGGTCGCCGACCATGAGGTTGTCCTCGATCGGATTCTCCGTGAAGTAGTCCGCATTGATCTCTAGGTAACGGCTGCTCTCCGGCGTCAACATCGTCGCGTCGAGAGCCGCATCGACCGGGCAGGCGTCGGCGCAGGCTCCACAGTCGATGCACGACACCGGGTCCACGTACAGTTGCTCGACCGTCAGGAAGTCGGCATCACCCGGCCGGGGCCGGATGCACTGCACAGGGCAAACCGCTACGCACGACGCGTCACTGCAGCAGTTCTTGGTGATCACATACGTCATGCCGCTGACCCAATCGTGTTCTAGAGATTCCAATACTTGTTGCCAGGACCGGAAGGACATCTGCCGGAGCCTCACAGAGACCAACTATTCGCTCGTTTACCAACGCATATGGCGTCGTGGTCGTCCGACCTACCTCCACGAAGCCTCACTCGATGTTGACAAGCACATAATAACACCAACATGATATAGATCACATTGGGTCGACCACAGATGGGTCGAGCGGTTGACAGAAGCCCGGAGGCAACGGCAGTGACGATCTCGAAGAAACGACCATGGAAGACCACAGTGGCGGTAGCGACAGCCGCCTCTGCCATGCTCGCCGCAGGATGTGCTGGTTCCGGCTCAGGCAGTGAGTCATCTGATGAGACCCTCGAGTCTATGGAACCGGTGACCCTGAAGTTCGGCGAGAGCAGCGGACCGAACAGCGCCGCGGGGCAGGCGTTGACCGCCTACGCGGAGCGCGTAGCTGAACGCACCGACGGCAAGGTGAAGATCGAGTTCTTCTTCGCTAACTCTCTACTCGAGTCCAATGCCATCTTCCCCGCTCTCGGCGATGGCGTCGCAGATATCGCCACCGTAGCTATCAGCCAATCCGCTGAGCAGCTCCCGGTGATGAACTGGATTTCCGCCGGCTCCAGTACCCTCTCTCCCGAGTTCCCCCTATCGCAGATGCAGGCGCTGCCCGCGGAGACGCAGGTATTCTCCGACAACGCCGATGTCACGAACGAGCTCGACGATCAGAACGTGAAAATGCTCCTTGCCGGGCTCTCCGGCGGTTTCAGCCCAGCGGTATGCAGCAAGCCTGTGCGCAACCTCGATGACGCCAAGGGCGTGCGCATCCGCGTGGTCGGTGAACTGCACGCGCAGGAGGCGCGAGCGCTTGGAATGGAACCGGTCCAGACCAGTTCGAGCGAGATCTTCGAGGCACTGCAACGCGGTGTCATCGACTGCGCCACCGCATCCGACGGAGGCCATAATTTCATCGCTCTCGGACTGCTGGACGTCGCCGAGTATTACCTGCCGCTGAAGCTCTCGCCGACTGGCGGTACCAGCTACCAGATGAATCTCGACTCCTGGACGGGCTTGCCCGAGGAAGCGCAGAAGATTCTGCTGGAGGAGCTTGGCGGCTACGCGGCCGACCGCCTCCGAGGCAATCTCGAAGGCTACGGCGAGATGGTGGATCTCATCGATGAGAGAGGTATCGAATGGCTCGATGCCTCCGATCTGAACCGGACCCTTCGCGAGGCGCAAGAGAAGAATGTCGAGGAGATCTACGCCGATCCGCCCAATGCCGTCAGCGATCCTGACACCCTCATCAACGAGTATGAGGAAGCGTTAGCCACCTGGCTCGAGACGATCCAGGACTTTTTGACCGCTGAACCGCTGGCCGCTGATGCCGACCCCGAGACGATGAAAGAGGCCTACCGCAACGCGGATGAGTCCATCGACTTCGAAGGGCTCAGCCAAGAACTAGGCTCCTACTTCAAGGATCTCGCCGGCTGATCCACCGGACCGGACTGCACCAGGAGAGCCTCTTCGACGCTGGGCGGGAGGCTCTCCTGGTTTCTTTCACGGGTGTAGAGACGAGACCTACGGAGTCGTCGAACAGATCACCAGGATCGGACGAGGATCAATTCATGTCGGTCACGCCAACCGTCCCCACCACGGATTTCGCTGATCTTGTCCCCGGCTTGCGCTGGCGAATCAAACTGAGCTTTGCCCGATACGTTGCAGGACTGCCTGATGGACGCGCGTGGCTGGGTGACGGCGTCCACGCGAACTCCGACAACGAGCTCATCTATCCGCTCGCAGCCGTCGATGACGACGCCCCCGAGGGAGTAACGATGTGTTTTCGCGGCGACGTGCGCTACAGCGGCCATCGCGGACTACTCGACGTCCGGGTCGCCGATCCGTGGCTCACCTTCGGGCCCGATGGAGGGGGGATCCTGAGCATCCGGAATCCGCGCGACGAATCCGGAGAGCGTCTGAGCTTCGTTCGGCTATCGGGGATCACGGCACGATCAGCACTGCGGGAGACTCGCATCCGCACGGTCACGGAGGTGCGGCTGACAGCAGAAGGAGCCGATGTCTTCCACGGGGTATACCAGCCAGGCGAGCCCTTCGACCCCATCACCGTGGTCAGCAGGCAGCGATCCGAGCAATGATCTTGTCAATTGTCCTTTTGTCGTGTCTAACTTAATATCGAATGATTATTCGTCGCGCTCGGCTCGCGCGGCCACGCCCACGAGAACAGCCGTCACGGCGCAGGTGCGTTCGAGCCGACGGCGACGACCTGTCGAGAGGAGATCATCCCTATGAGAGCAGCCTTGGTACGCGAGCCCGGTTCTCCGTTCCGCATCGAAGAGGTGCAGATCGCCGACCCGATCGGCCGCGAGGTGCTGGTGGAGCTACGCGCCGCCGGGCTATGTCACTCCGACCTCTTCTCCGCTCACTCGGGCCATCATCCGTTTCCAGCTCTCTACGGCCACGAGCCAGCCGGCATCGTCACCGCCGTCGGGCCGCAGGTCACTGAGTTCTCGGTGGGCGACCACGTCGTCGGCTGCCTGATCCAGTATTGCGGACGGTGCCGACGCTGCCTCGGGGGACGAGTCACCGAATGTCAGAGCACCGAGGCGACACTGCGCGCAGACTCCGAGCCACCGCGCCTCAGTGTCGACGGCGACGCCGTCTACCAGGGGATGGCGCTCGGCGGCTTCGCCCAACAGATGCTCGTTCACGAGGCTCAGCTGGTCCAGCTTCCCAAGGACATGCCCTGGGCACAAGCCGCGCTGATCGGCTGTGGGGTCGTGACAGGCGCCGGGACCGTGCTGAACACGGCACGAGTCGAGGCCGGATCGTCAGTAGTCATTCTCGGCGCCGGCGGAGTCGGCCTCAGCGCCATCAGCGGCGCACGCGTTGCTGGCGCCACCACGATCATCGCGGTGGACATCTCCGAGGGGAAGCTCGACCGGGCCCAGGCCTTCGGGGCCACGCATGTCGTCAACTCGGCCGAAGAGGACAGCGTCAGGCGCGTGCGGGAGATCACGGACGGAGCCGACTACGTCATCGACTGCGTGGGGGCAGCCGGACTGCAGCGACAAGGCCTTGACATGCTGACGACGGCCGGCGGCGGCCGACTCTACCTCGTCGGGGTCGGCACCGGAACCGCAGGGCTCGAACTCTCCAGTTTCGAGATGCTCATGGGCAAGTACCGCATCGAAGGCGCCTATATGGGTTCGACCAACCCGAAATCGGACATCCCGATGTATGTGGACCTGTACCAGCAAGACCGGTTCAACCTCGACGACCTCGTCACCCAGACGATTCGCCTCAGTGAGATCGATGAGGCGTACAAGAGCCTCTCCGATCCGTCTGTCGCGCGGATCGTCGTGACCGACTTCGAGAACTAGAGGCTGTCGCGCGGCATCGCGATCACCCCATTCCGGCTGACTGGCTTGCCTGGTCGCACACGCTGTAGAGCGCGGTGACCGTCACGAGGAAAACGAGCCTGAGCCTGACGACGAGGTACCCACATGAACGATCCAGTCCGACGCCATCGACTCACGTTGGTGGTCCTCTGCGGAGCCGTCGGCACCTTCACCATGCAGCAGTCTCTCGTGGTCCCCGTCCTGCCGCAGATCCAGGAACATTTCGACAGCGACCAGAGCTCGACCACCTGGCTGCTGACAGGCTATCTGCTGGCAGCATCCATCGTCGCACCCCTTCTCGGTCGGCTCGGTGACTCGATCGGCAAGCAACGGACGCTGATCGCCGCACTGAGCGTACTGACATTCGGGGGTGCTGTGGCATCCCTCGCGCCCGATATCGGCTGGCTCATCGTCGCCCGACTACTGCAGGGAGCGGGCGGAGCGCTTCTGCCGATATCCTTTGGAATCCTGCGCGATACGAGCCCGCCCACGAGGCTCACGCGGAGCATCGGTCTGATCTCATCACTGACCGCGGTAGGGTTCGCGCTCGGACTGGTGATCGGTGGCCCCATCGTCTCCCTCGTCGGTATCCGGGGGCTCTTCTGGCTGCCGATGACCGTCACGTTGGCCATCCTGGTCGGCGCGTGCATCGTCGTGCCGTCATCACCACCCACGACACTCGCGTTGCCCAGTCTCGCTCCGGCGATCCTGCTCACCGGCTGGTTGGTGGCACTCCTCCTCGTCGTCAGCAGGGGCGCCGGCTGGGGATGGTCCTCCCCCGTCGTGATCGGCCTGGCCGGTTCGACGCCGTTCCTCTTCGCAGCGTGGATCATCGCAGAACGACGTAGCCGTATTCCGTTGATCGACCTCGGCATGATGCGCGCTCGCGGTGTCTGGACCAGCAACCTCGTGGTGTTCCTCAGCGGCTTCGGGATGTTCGGTGCGTTCGGCTTTCTTCCTCAGCTGCTGCAGACTCCGCGCGCCGCGGGCTACGGTCTGGGAGCGTCCATCGCCGAGACCGGGATCTTCATGCTCCCCTGGGCTTTGACGTCATTTCTAGGAGGTATATTCGCGCACCGCATCCTGGAGCGCCTTCCGGTGCGCGGAGTGGCCTGCGTAGCGATGCTCTTGGGCTCCGCGGCCTTCATCGGGATGGGCACGGCCCACGACCAGCCTTGGATGATCTATCTCTGGACGGCGATCCAAGGCGCCGGTTCGGGGATAGTTCTCGCCTGCTTGACCGTCACCGTCGTCGCGTCTGTTCCCCCCTGGCAGGCCGGCGTGGCGAACGGCATGGTCTCCAACATCCGCTCGATCGGCGGAGCGATCGGAACTGCGGCCATGACGGCCTTGGTCACAGCCCATCACACATCCTCGGGGCATCCCGTCGAAACCGGCTACACCCTCGGATTCACGATGCTCGGCATCGCGTACCTGGTAGCGGCCTCCGTCGCCCTGATCATGCCGGGCATAGCCGACGCTGAGGTTGCCGCCGTGAACAAGAAGCCCACACCCGCAGTCGTCTGAGTCCACTCACCCCCGAACGAGCTCTCACCTATTCCACCCTCGGACGCCGATGCATCAGACCAAGAAGGAGATCCCGATGAGATTCCGTGTCGACCTAGAACAGTGCGAGAACCATGGTCAGTGCGCCTTCGCGGCTCCCGATCTCTTCTCCCTCGACGACACCGGCCTTCTAGCGCTTCGCCAGGAAGCCACGCGGGAATTCGTTTCCGATCCTCTGCCCGAGGCCGAGTCACGTGGCATAGCCATGGCGATCGACATGTGTCCGATGCAGGCGATCAGCGAGACCGAATGAGAGAACCGCGTATGACAGTGAGCAATATCGGCGAAGACGATGTCCTGCGCCCGCGAGCACGGCGACTCGCCGGCCGGGTCATGCTGGTCACCGGCGCCACCAGTGGGCTCGGCGAGGCCTGTGCCCTTCGGCTGGCGGAAGAAGGCGCTCATCTGATCCTGACCGGCCGGCGAACCGACCGCTGTGATGAGGTCGCTGCCGCGGTCGAGAAGCTCGGCGTCCAAGCTCTCTCACTGCCCGGCGATATCACCTCGCCCGGTCACGCCGAGGAGCTCGTCCGCGGAGCGGTCGACGCGTTCGGGCGCTTGGACGGTGCGGTCAACAATGCCGGGGTCAGTCCCGCCCCTCAGCCGTCTATGACCTATTCCGAGGATGTGTGGCGATCGACGCTGGACCTCAACCTCACGGCGGTCTTTCGCTCGATGCGTGCCGAGCTCGCGGCGATGGTCCCCACCGGGAACGGGGCGATCGTGAATGTCGCCTCCTATGCCAGCACGACTGTTCAGACCCCAGGGATCGCCTCCTACGCAGCCGCGAAACATGGCCTGCTCGGGCTCACCCGGGCGGCGGCGCGCGACCACGCTGCTCAAGGGGTCCGTGTCAACGCGGTGGGGCCCGGTCACATGCGCACCCCGATGATCGACCGTCTGCTGGATCCCGAGGGCGAAGCTCGACTTCGTGCCCGGATTCCCATGGGCCGAATCGCCGATCCAGCTGAAGTAGCCGGCGTGGTGGCTTTTCTCCTCTCCGATGACGCGTCATTCGTGACCGGTCAGATCATCGTGGCCGACGGCGGCCTCTCGATCTGAGAATCTCACATCGCCGGCCACCTCTCGCTCCGGAAACACGACAGTCCCGGCACGCTGCACCGCAGTGGAACGTGCCGGGACCGTCCTGCTCGACTCAACCGGCCGAGGTCGGCGAGTCCGGGTTTTCCGGCCACTTCAACCGCTTGTAGAGCGGGTCGCTCGTATCCCTCGTCCCCCGGAAATGACCACCGGGAACAGCGTTCTCACAAGGCAGCGTGCCATCCCACTCCATCACCACTCGACGATACGTGACTCGCCATCCGTCCTCGGCGCGCTCGAAATAGTCGAGATAGCGGCCGATGGACTGATAGAGCCGGTCCTCCGAGGTCTGCATCCAGTAGGCGAAATACGATTCACCGTACGCCTCGTCGCCCTCGATCTCGAAGATCGACTGGCCCATGAGATGGTAGATGAACTTCGACGCCGAGGTGAATCCAGGATTGTTGCAGATGAACTCGGCGAATTCCTCGCGGCTACCGCGGAATCGTCCATGGTCGTCGAAGGACTTCTCCGAGTAGCAGTCGAGGATTCCCTGACGATCCATCCGGTCGACCGCCTGCTCGAGCCGCGCGACGAGCTCGGTGAGAGCCAGCTTGTCCGCCACTGCGTCCACGTCCGGTGCCACACCCATACGTACTCCTTTTGCAATTTAGTTTCAATTATGATTATTAGCGTATCCCGGAGAGCTTCCCGCGTCGAGACGCTGGTGGCATCGAGTCTCCGATCGCCCGAGTGGCGCTCTCAGCGACCCGCAGGCGCGCTTACGCCGATGTCTCAGGAGGCGTCCAGGCGGGCAGACGATGCTCGATGAAGGCTGCATCGCCCTCCGCGTGATCGGGGGAATCCAGCATCGCCAGTTTGGCTGCCGACGTGACAGCCCAGCCAGTCGCCTCTGTCACCTCGTCGATGACCCGCACACCGCCAAGAACGTGGGTCACCGCTTCTGGAGAGCTTCGGCACGTCTCCATCGCGAGCTCCATCGCCATGGACAGCGCCTCACCGGGTGCGGCGAGGCGGTTGACAAGGCCGACCGCCCGCGCTCGATCCGCCCCGAGACGGGCATTGGTGAGCATCATCTCGATCGCGAGATTCCGTGGAAGCCGGTCCGGCGCGCGGTGCAACCCCCCGGCGGCCGGGACCCGCCCCCGCGTCGTCTCTGGCAGCGCGAACCACGCGCGTCGTGAGGCGACGACCATATCGGCGGACAGCACCAGCTCGAAGCCGCCGCCCAGCGCGGGACCATCCACGGCGACGATCAGAGGCTTGGTGCGAGCACGCCGGACCAGGCCGTACTGGCCGCCCGCTGAGGTGTGTGGCCCCGCGCCGGTGATCAGATCAGTGCCGGCACAGAAGACATCTCCTCGAGCCGCCAACACGTACGCCCGTACAGCATCGTCCCTCTCAGCCCGGTTGAAGATGGCATCGAGCGCACACGTCATCTCCTCATTGATGGCATTGCGCTTCTCCGGCCGGTCGAGCGTCACCACGAGAACCGCTCCTCGTGTCTCGGCTCTCACCAGCTCCGATCTGCCCCAGGCTTCACCCACGGAACGGTTCCGTCCAGCCGAGCCAGGCTGTGAGCGCCCCTCCCGCCACCAAGACACGTTCGTCCTCGGAGAGTTCAGGCACGTGATCGACGAAGACATCGACCAGCTTTCCGTAAGGCACCGGCAGGCGTGACAGGTCCGAACCGAAGAACACTCGCTCGGCTCCGAACGCCTCCACCAGACGGTAGACCGCTTCGCTGATCGACCGATAGGGATACTCTTCGTCGACGAAGCACGGCAATGCCGATGCTTTCACGGTGATTCCCGGATACACGGCGAGTGCCTTCAGAGGCGCGACCGCATCGGACAAGGATGTCTCGATCGAGTCCAATGCGGCATGGTCGACCGTGATCTTCAAGGCCGGATACCGCTCGGCCAACTCGCGATAGAGGCGGTAACGTCCAGGCGCATAGATGCTGAGTGGGATGCCATGGCGCTCCGCGACCGAGAAGAAGCCGCTCTCATGAGCAGCACCGAGTGTCCCAGCCACGTCTCCGCGGTTCAAAGACATCCGGATGGCTCGCATCCCGGTCGTCGTCCGCCAGTCGGCGAGGCGCTCGACGGCCGCCGGGTCGCCGGTGGCATAGCGGCATATGGCGCCGAAGACAGCCGGGTCTTCAGCAGCAGCTTGAAGCACGTAGTCGTTCCGCGAGCCTTCCCAGGTGGGTCCGAGAAGCAGAGCTCCGGCCACCCCCGCGTCGGCCATTCTCCTGCGCACCTCGGGGATCTCCAGAGGCTCGGCGCGCTGCGGCTCTATCGCGTCATGAGGCCATGGGCGATCGGGCGTGGATGCCTTCCAGACATGGATCTGGGCGTCGATCACGTGGATCGGCCTGGACGTCATGCCCTCTCGCCCAAGCTCTGGAGACGATTCTGCGGATGTCACAAAGGCCGTCCGTCCCAGATCTGCCGCGTCAACGCCAACGGATCCTCGACGGTGGTGCTGCTGACGTCGAGACGACGCACCCTCCGTCGATCGCCGTACTCAGGCCAACCAGGGTCGCCGTCGCGGACGAAGGCTACCCACGCCGCATGCATCTCGTCCGCCAGGGACTGCGGAGCATCGGCGCCTCGCAACGCACGTCCCCATGGATCGCGGAGGGTGTCGAAGACGAACGGGATCTCCAGCGTATGGCAGGCGCCGAGCATGCCCTCGTAGGTCGGCGGGTTCCACGCGAACTGGAAGGAATGGACCGGGCGCCCCGCCGCACGCAGCACCCCGAGCAGACGGTCCGCCGGCGCGACGCAGAACCAATCCGACTGCAGCGCGACGAACAGCTCCGCTGGTGTAGCTCCGGGACGCTCCGCACGGTACATGTCGACGAGGTCGGCGGGATCGTCGACCAGCCGCCGCGTCGTCTCGACGAGCATCTCCTCGGTCAGCTTGTCCGCCATCCCGGTCGGGCCGACGAACAGGCCATACTCATCGGCATTGGTCCCGATCAGGAGATCGACGCCGGCTCCTGCCCCGGCAGCGATGGCGTCGATCGGATGTTCGGGAAGCACGTCCCCGTCGATCACCGGCTGGAAGGCGAGCCGCCGGAATTCAGCGAACCGTGGGTCCTGTCCTGAGGTCAACCGGCCGATCACCGTGTTGGTCGCCGCGTGCAGCTCCTCAACAGGGACAGCAGAGAAGCCAGCCACTGTCGCCTCGACGCCCAGTTCGGCCGCGAGTTCGGGAGCAACCAGTTCGGCGCGCTCGAGCGGATGGACATGGTGCGCCGACCCGCTCTGGACGATCGCCCGATGGAACAGACCTCGGGCGCGCGGCACAGCGAGCAAGGTGCACACCGCCATCGCCCCGGCGGACTCTCCGGCGATCGTCACCCGGTCAGGGTCGCCGCCGAAAGCGGCGATATTGTCTCTCACCCATTCGAGCGCTGCCACCATGTCGAGGAGGCCGCGGTTGCCGGGCGCTCCGGGGAGGTGCAAGAACCCTTCCGCCGCAAGCCGGTAGTTGATGGTCACCGCCACCACACCATCACGGGCGAAGGCCGACCCGTCGAAAGCTGAGGTAGAGCCCGCACCCGTGGCGAAGCCTCCCCCGTGAATCCAGACGAACACAGGTGCGCTCGCGCTGATATCGGGGCTCCAGATGTTGAGATTGAGCCCATTCTCCCCTGGACGCGACGGATCGGGGATCAGCTCATCGAGCACCTGCGAACGCTGCGGCGGCGTCGAGACAGTCGGACCGTAGCGTGTGGCGTCTGCGGTGCCGTCGTGCTGTTGTGGTGGCCGAGGTTCCGCCCAACGCAGGTCACCGATCGGCGCTGAGGCGTAGGGAATCCCCTTGAACGTCCGACCTTCGCTGGTGCCGTCGATGGGAGCCCCGCGGAAGGCCCCTTGGGCGATCGTGACGTCCATGGTCATACACCTCTCTACGACTCTCTTGCCTGTTGCTATCATCAAACATTACTGGAACATTGAAGACAAGATCACTGCGGGCTGGCCTCGTCCGGCTTCCGTTCATGTGAGTCCAGTGTTCGACGCTGCACATGCGAGACAGTAAGGACGGACAGGCCGATGACGCTGAACGAGCGAGCCCGACTCAAGCTGTTGACGGGGCCCGATGGCGGCTTCCCGCTATCGGAGCTCATCGTAGACGGCCAATTGCTGGAGACCTTCGATCGAGAACCACGCACCCTCCGCGATGCCTTTCTCGCCACGCGGTCCCACGGCGATCGCCTGGCCGTCGCGTACCGCGACGAGCGGTGGACCTATACCGACCAGTGGAGCCTGGTGATCGCCCTGGCCCACGGCCTGCGCGACGACCTGGGGCTCAGACAGGGCGACCGGCTCGGGCTGGCGATGCGTAACTACCCGGAGTTCATCTTCACCTTCTGGGCCGCTCAACTTCTCGGTGCGGTGGTGGTCCCTTTCAACGGGTGGCTCAAACAGCAAGAACTGACCGAGCTGGTCGCCCGTGCCCGTCCGGCGGTGCTGGTCGCCGACCAGGAACGGATCTCCCTGCTGACGTCAGGAAACCGGTCCGACAGCGGAGTCGGCACCATCGTCGGTGTCCGCTGCGAGACGCTGCCCGGCGGCGTCATAGATTTCAAAGAACTTCTCACTCGTCGAGGTCAGATCGACGAGCCTCCAACCGTCGCCATCGAGACCGAAGATGTCGCGACCATCATGTTCACCTCGGGGACGACCGCGCGCCCCAAAGGTGTCGAACACAGCCATCGCAATCACAGCGCGTCACTATTGAACAAGTTCATCAGAGCAGTCAGGGTGACCCCGCCGAACAGTTCGACGCCGCTGCGGGTGCTGCCTCCGGTGCCGTCGGTGAAACTCGTGACATTCCCCTTCTTCCACATCGCCGGCATGAATACGCTGTACACCGCCGCGTACTCGGGACACACCTTGGTGCTGATGTACAAATGGAATGCCGAGGAGGCACTGAGCCTCGTCGAGACAGAGGGAGTCAACGAACTCGCCGGGCCGCCCTTCGTGGTGCAGACCTTCCTGGACGCCGCCGTCGACAGCCCGTGGGACCTGAGCTCCTTACGGGTCATGGGCCTGGGCGGCGCATCCGCGCCCAAGGAGCTGATCGCCCAGCTGAGCAGACAATTCGGCGAGCAGGTCACCCCACGGACCGGGTACGGCCTCACCGAGACGACGTCTGGCGTCGTCTCCATCTCCGCGGATGATTTTCGACGTCACCCCGACAGTGTCGGTCGCCCACTGCCCACGGTCGATATCGCGATCCTGGGCGAGAAGGGCGAGCGTCTCGATCCCGGCCGCGAGGGAGAGATCGCCGTCCGCGCTCCGCAGGTCGTGCGCGGCTACCTGGACCTCGATGAAGCGGAGGAGTTCCAGGACGGATGGTTCCGCACCGGCGATCTGGGGAAGTTCGATGACGAGGGCCTGCTCTACATCGTGGGCCGTCTCAAGGATGTCGTGATCCGCGGTGGTGAGAACATCAACTGCGCGGAAGTGGAGTCTGCGCTCAACGAGCATCCCGAGGTGATCGAATCGGCGGCCCTCGGGGCGCCCCATCGCACCCTCGGTGAGGAGCTCGTCGCCGTCGTGCGAAAGGCCCCCGGCAGCTCGCTCGACGAATCCCGGCTTCGTGAGTTCGCCGCAGCGCGGCTCGCTGCGTTCAAGGTACCGGTCAGATTCGCACTCGTCGACGAGGAGCTCCCTCGGACCCCCAGCGGCAAGATCATCAAACGCGAGATCATCGGACAGCACGGCCTGGATGAGCTGGTCCGACCGACCGCGCACGGATAGGACGTCGAGCGGTCCGAACCGCTTCTCGATGACGGGGTAGGGGCCGGAGATCTTGACCCCCTGCCCCGTCAGAGATCCGATGAGGATCGGCTCACTCGCCGGATGCCTCTCGGGCTGCGGGTCGAGGACGCCACTCGACAGCGCCATCCTCGACCGTGGCGTGCGCGACCGCCCCACCGTGGATCTCCGCCCAATGAGCGTGATTGATCTGGTGAAGACTGAAACACGCCTGCAAGGAGTTGTAGAAGCCCTGGTTGTCCTGGGTCTGGTTGACCGCTTCCTTGATCATGAGGGCCGTCATCGTCGGACGCCGCGCGATCTCCCGGGCATAGTCGAGCGTCAGTTCGCCGAGCTGCTCTGCGGGGAATATCTGACTCACCATGCCGATGCTGTGAGCTTCTTCGATGCTGACCTCACCGCCTGTCAGCATCAGTTCCTTCGTCCTACGGGCGCCGAACTCCCAGGGATGGGCGAAGTACTCAACGCCGCACATCCCCAGCCTGGTGCCGACGGGGTCGGCGAAGGTCGTGCCTTGCGCCCCGACGATGAGGTCACAGGACCATGCGAACGTCAGACCCGCGGCGTGGACCGGGCCCTGGCATTGGGCGATGGTGATCTTGCGGAGGTTGCGCCAGCGGAGGGAGTTCTGATAGTAGAAGTGCCATTCCTGGGTCATCCGCCGTTCCGCGCTCAGCCGGGTAGCCCCATGATCGCGGAACGTCGGATGCTGGTCCGGCCCCTCGGCACGCTCTACCGTTCTCTCCGGGGTCCCCATGTCGTGCCCTGAGGAGAACGACATGCCCTCGCCCCCGAGGACCACGACCCGCACGTCGTCGTCCGCCTCAGCCCGCAGCATCGCCTCGTCCAGCTCGACGAGGAGACCCCGGTTCTGCGCGTTGCGATAGCGCGGACGATTGAGCATGATCCGTGCGATCACGCCGTCATCGAGCAGCTCGTAGGTGATGAATCGATAGTCCGACATCGGCTTCCTCTCAGCGATCGCGATCCGAACATGTCCCTTCGACCCGCCCAGTGCTGAAGACACCGACGGGGAGAAAACTCATTTGATGGCGATCGGGTTGATGGGTGACCCCACGGCCCCGGTGACCGTGAGCGGCTGCGCTGCGAGAAAGAACTCGTAGACGCCGTCGTTAGCACAGTCCGCAGCGAGCTCCTCCACATCCCAGATCTCGCCGATCAGTACGCCTGCGTTGACCAGGAAGATCACGTGCAATCCATACTTCGCCTCGGGCAGAGACTCGCTGGGGACCGACTCGAGCCCCCACGTGTCCGAGGCCACCCCCGCGACCTTGCGCGGGAGGAGGTAGTCGGCTGCGCTCAGCCCCAAGCCAGGTGCCGGACCGGCTGCATAGTCACCCCAGCCCCCTCCGTCCTCGCCACGGCGACGGAGCATGTGGCCGGTACGGACCAGGACGAAGTCGCCCTCGCCGATCTCCACCCCTTGATGTCGGGCGCATGCGTCGATGTCGATGTCCTGGATCGCGTCCTCGGGCTCGAGCCAGTCGACTCCGTAGAAACGGGGGAAGTCCAGGAGCACGCCACGCCCGGCCACCCGGTCGGCGAGCATCGAGACGCTGTTGTGGACGGCTCCCTGGCTGGTCACCGACTCCGGACCATGGCCGTTATAGGTCACTCCGTCATAGAAGACGTGACAGAAGGCGTCCCACTGCGTGGCCGACTGGAGCGGCATGTAGACGCCGTCATCCGTCGACTGCATCCCGGAGCTGGCGTTCTCCCAGTCCGCGAGCATGTCTCCGCCGTGCTTGTACATGACATGCTGCGGATTCACACGTGCCGAGTGTCCGGGCATCGGACCTTCGCGATCCAGCGGTATAGCGAGTGAGAACATCGTGCCTCGACGGATGAGACCAGCCGCCGCCTTAACCTTGTCCGGTGTGATGTAGTTGAGAGATCCGGCCTCGTCACGCGGGCCCCATTGCCCCCACGTTCGATAGCGACGTGCCATCGCGTCGAGCTCTTCCTTGGAATAGCGGCGCCGGGGCGAGACGGCGTGTGGCATAGCGATGGGACTCTCCATTCATGGTCGGGGATAGAACGCGCGAGGCCTGCACGTGGGGCGAACGAGGCCCGCGTCCGCAGATCAACCGTTCACAGCGTAGGTCTTGATATTGGCGAACTGATCCATGCCGGTGCGGCCGAGCTCTCGTCCCACCCCTGATCGTTTCGTGCCCCCGAAGGGAATCTCCACCGGCGACCCCAGGAAGCCGTTGATGCCCACGCCGCCAGTATCCAGGGCTCGGGCGATCCTCATCGCCTCATCGGGTTCCCCGAAGACGGCGCCGCCCAATCCGTAGGGGTTGTCATTGGCCAAGGCGATAGCGGCCTCCGCGTCAGCTACACGGAAGACCATGCCGAGGGGACCGAAGGGCTCCTCGCGGTAGACCCGCATCTGCGGAGTGACATCGGTGATGACCGTAGGGCGGAAGAAGGCTCCCGGCCCATCGACCTTGCCCCCCTCCAGGAGCACGGTCGCACCGTGAGCGACGGCATCGTCGAGCTGCTCCTGGAGCAGGTCGGCCGCCTCCTGACTGGACATCGGACCGACGGTGGTCTTGTCGTCGAAGGGGTCTCCCACGACTTGTTCGGAGAACGCTGCCACATATTTCTCCGTGAACTCTTCGGCGATGCCATCGGTCACGATGACCCTCTTGGGCAGAGCGCAGGCCTGGCCTCCCAGGAGGAGCCGACAGGTCGACGCCGTGGTCGCCGCGGCGTCCACATCTGCCGAGTCGAGGACGATGAAGGCATCGGAACCCCCGAGCTCGAGTACCACGGGCTTGATGTTCCGGCTCGCCTGCTCCCCGACCGCCGAACCGGCTCGATCGGACCCAGTGAGTGTCACCGCACGCACCCGATCATCGGCGATCAGACTCGAGACCTGATCGGTGGTCGCGAGGAGTGTCTGATAGCAACCCTCGGGGAAACCCGCCTCGCGGAAGATCTGATCGAACATCAGGGTGGAGCCCGCGCAGATCTCCGCGGGCTTCAACAGCACCGTGTTGCCGAGCATCAGGTTCGGCGCCGTCGCCCTCATCGCCTGGAAGAGCGGCGCGTTCCACGGCTCCACGCCGAGGACCACTCCCACTGGGTCTCTCCGGACGACGACTCGGGAGAATCCCGGTACCTCGACGACCTCATCGGCCAACAGCTCCGGGCCATGCTCCGCGTAGTAACGAAACATCCGTACCGCGCCCGAGCCCTCACCCAGCGAGAAGGGGACGATCTTTCCCATCTCCAACGACACCTGATGCGCCAGATCAGGCAACTCGGCCTCGATGATGTCAGCGACCTTGCTGAAGAGGGCGACACGCTCCGCGATCGGTACGTCACGCCACGACAGGTAGGCCTGGTGCGCGGTCTCCAACTGGCGTTCCAGCTCGACGTCATCGACCGACGGGTAATCACGCAGCAGTTCACCCGTCGCGGGGTTGAGCGTGCGGTAGCCTCCCCGCGGTTTCGTGGTTGCCATCGATCCTCCTGTAAGCGCGAGATTTCCTGAAACACTACTACGAAAAGCATAAAGGGAAAAGAGGGTGAAGAAGATGCAGTACGTCCATTTTTTCTTTAATACAGAGGAAGTGCATGGGCAGATTCGCCACCGCCTTCACGGCCCTAGTGATGTTGTTGCTAGACTCTAGCTCAACTTAGCGACCATGTGGGAGGAATGCCGATGACCACCAACTCCGCCGATCCCGGGGCGGTCGTGGATGCCGCCCGCGGTGTCGTCGAGAAACACCCCCCGGAGGTGACACCGACGGCAGAGCTGATGGGAGCCTGGTACGACGCGGGGTTGACGTGGGTCCACTTTCCCGTCGGGCTGGGCGGATCGGACGCACCGCGTTCCCTGCAGCCGACGGTCAATCGAGTGTTGCGAGACGCTGGCGGGCCTGAGCCGAGGACGGTGAACAGCATCGGCTACGGGATCGTCGCGGGAACTCTGCGTCGATACGCGTCACCTGAACTGGCGGCTCGGCTGCTTCGGCCACTGGCGACGGGCGACGAGAAGTGGTGCCAGTTGTTCAGCGAACCCGGTGCCGGCTCCGATCTCGCGGGGCTGGCTACTCGTGCCGTGCGGGACGGCGACGGTTGGCGTGTCAACGGTCAGAAGGTATGGAACAGCCACGCTCACATCGCCCGCTGGGCGATCCTCTTGGCTCGCACTGATCCGGATGTGCCGAAGCACAAGGGACTGACGTTCTTCATCGTCGATATGGCCGCACCCGGAGTCGAGGTACGGCCGTTGCGGCAGATCACCGGCCGCGCGGCTTTCAATGAGGTCTTCCTCGATGATCTTCATATCCCCGACAGCCAGCGGCTGGGAGCGGTCGGCGAGGGGTGGATCGTCGCCAACAGCACGCTTGGTGATGAGCGGACTTCCCTCGGCGATCGCGTCTCCGCCCGTGGCAGTGGCGTGATCGGCGATGCACTGTCCCTCTGGGCCGCGCACCCTGAACGACATACTCCAGCTCTACGTGACCGACTGACCAGGCTGTGGGTGCGCGCGGAGGGTCAGCGTCTGACCGGTGATCGTGCCCGGGTGGCGGCGCGTGCCGGCGTAGTCGGCCCGGAGAGCGCCATCATCAAGCTGCTGAACTCCGAGCTCGCCCAGGCCGTCCACGAGTTCTGCATGGAACTGCTGGGACCGGAAGGCATGCTGATCGATACCTACTCGCTGGACGCACTCGACGATGAATCGGGTCCGGCCGCGATCCAACGTAAGTACCTGAGATCACGTGCCACCACCCTCGAGGGCGGGACCTCGGAGATCATGCGCAATGTGATCGGCGAACGTGTTCTCAAGCTCCCCCAAGAGCTACGCGCCGATAAGGGCATCCCCTGGAAGGACGTTCCACGATGACCGCTACCACTCCAGAGTTCGAGTTCAGCGAGGAGATCGCTGAACTCCGCTCGATCGTCCGTCAGTTCTGCGCTGCCTACTCTCCCGAGTCGGTGGTCCGCGAGACGATGGAAGGCGATGGCTTCGATCCGTCGCTGTGGCAACGGCTGGGCTCCGAGCTCGGCGTTCTCGGACTGGCGGTGCCAGAGGAGTACGGGGGTGGCGGTGCCGGGCTGGTCGCCCAAGCCGTCGTCGTCGAGGAGCTCGGCGCAGCCCTCCTGTGCGGTCCGGTCTTCGGGACCGTGGGTCTGGCGATGCCTGCGCTGGTCGCCTTGGAGGACGACGCAGTCAAACAGAGACTGCTACCTGATCTGTGTGCCGGCACTCGCACTGCCACGGTCGTGGCTCCCCTGTTCACCGGAGCCTTCGAGGAGTCCGCGGTCACGCTCGAGGCCGCACGCGAGGGGGATCGATGGCTCATCACAGGCAACGTCGCTCAGTGCATCGACGGTGGCGCAGCAGACCTCTTGCTGGTGATCGCGCGCACGCCCGACGGACTGGCGCTGCTCGGAGTTGACGGCACCGCCGAGGGCGTGAACAGGACATCTCTGACCACACTCGATCTCACTCGCGACCAGACAGCTCTGTCCTTCGACCGCGCGCGTGCCCAGCTTCTCGCTTCAGGCGACGCAGCCCGCGCGGCGTTGGAACGGTCGATTCACGTCGCCTCGGTCCTCTTGTCCGTCGAGCAGGTGGGCGGGAGTCAGCGCATGTTGGACGCGACGGTCGCACACGTCAGCAGCCGCAAGCAGTTCGGCCAGGCCATCGGGGCCTTCCAGGCGGTCAAACATCGCTGCGCCAATATGCTGATCTACGTCGAGACAGCACGTTCCGCCGCATATCACGGGGTCTGGGCGCAAGGAGACGACTCGATCGATGATGCCCAGCTCGCTGCCAGCCTGGCGCTGGCGGTCGCGAACGAGTCTTATCTCGCCGTCTGCGCGGGCGCCATCCAGCTGCACGGCGGCCTCGGTTTCACGTGGGAAGCCTCGCCCCACTTGTACTTCAAGCGCGCGACCGCTGACGGGCTCACGCTGGGCACGACGACTCAACAGCTGGACCGTCTCGCGACGCTGGTACTCGACGCGCAGTGACGAGGCTGAGGGTCGGCTCCCGTGATCACCGCCTCGCGGATCGATCGCGCTCAGGCGAACTCGAAGCCCCGATAGTCGTCATCGAAGGCTGCCTCACATCGTTCCCGGTATCCGGGCACTCCGCCCGCCCACAACAGATAGGTACGAGGCTTGCCCTCGATATTGGACCCGAACGCCCATGAGCGCGCGTTCTCCAGCACAGTGCCCCGAACCGTGGAGGCGACTTCTTCACCCCATGCGTTGCTGGCGGCAGCTGACGCCCTGACAGCGGCATAGCCCTTGCTCGCCATGTGGCCGAGGAGCCGGGTGACCAGATCCACTTCGACCTCCGACGAGCGCGGGATGTTCCCCGTGGTGCTTTGCGGTCCGCCAACGATGAACAGATTGGGAAAACCCGGCGTTTGCAGACCCAGATAGGTGAGCGGACCCTGTGTCCAATGATCAGTGAGCCGCAGACCGTCCTGGCCTCTGATGTCCATGCGCAAGAGCGATCCGGTCGCCGCTTCGAAACCAGTGGCAAGGACGATCACGTCGAACGGGAGCTCGCGATGAGCGGTCCTGATTCCGGTGGGCGTGAATCGCTCGATCGGTTCGTCCTTCAGAGACACGAGGTCGACGTTCTCCTGGTTGAAGACCTCGTAATAGCCGTTCTCCAGCGGTGGACGCTTCATGCCGAAGGTGTGGTCGTCAGGCGTCAACATCTGAGCGACACGAGGATCATCGACCCGAGAACGGATCTTCCGGGCGATGAAGTCCGTGACGACCTCGTTCGACTCCCTGTTCGTCGAGATGTCGCGGAAGTTGTTGAGCAGGAGCGTCAGTCCCGGCCGTTGATAGAGGCTCTCCAGGTAGATCTCCCGCTCGGCCCTGTCCACCTCCATCGCGCCTTCCGTCCGCGGCCGGTGAATGAAGCCACCCGGTGTCGAGAGACACCTTTGGTGGATCAGCTCGAAGTTCTCGCGCACCCACGTCATCTTCTCCGGCGTGATGGGAGCGTTGTTCAAGGGCGTGCACCAGTTCGCCGTTCGCTGGAATACCGTCAGGTGCGCGGCTTCCTGAGCGACGAACGGAATGATCTGGACACCGCTCGATCCCGTTCCGACGACCGCGACTCGCTTGCCCCGGAAGTCGACCTCTCTCCGCGGCCACCGCGCGGTGTGGTGCCATTCACCCGCGAAGGTCTCGAGTCCCGGGGCGGCAGGAAAGACCGGCGCCGAGAGAATGCCGACCGCGGTGATCAAGAAGCGAGCACGGAACGCCCTCCCGTCGGCGGTGCTGACGATGTAGGTGCCCGTGGTCGCCTCATACTCGGCCGACACCACCCGTGCGTTCAACTCGATGAACGGGCGGAGATCGAGGCGATCGACGGCGAAGTTGAGGTACCGCTCCGTCTCGGGCTGACCCGCGAACTCCTCGCTCCATGCCCATTCGTCCCGTAGGAGCTTTGAGAAGAAATAGCCGTAGGAGTAGCTCTCGGAGTCGAACCGGCATCCCGGATACCTATTCCAGAACCACGTGCCGCCTACTCCGTCGCCCGCTTCGAGAATGCGCACGCGCATTCCCAGCTCACGCAAGCGGTGGAGCTGATAGATCCCGGTGATCCCCGCGCCGACGATGACGGCGTCGAGGATGTCGCCCCCCGCGATACTCCTGTCGCTCGTCTCCTTCGCCACGTGGTGCTATCCGCTCGTCATGCTCGGCAACCACGTGGCTATCGTCGGCACGAAGATCATCAAGATCAGGATCCCGATCGCCACAGCGATGAACGGCAGGACTCCGACGAAGACGTTGCTGAGCGTGACCCGGTGACCGAGATTGACCGTCGGGTTCTGGGCGAGTCGATGTACGACGTAGCCGAGAATCCCGACGGGTGGCGTGACCATGCCGATCTCGGCTAGGACGACGATGAAAACACCGAACCAGATCATGTCGACGCCCACCGCGAGCAGCGGCTCGTGCAATAGCGGCACGGTGAGCAGGATCAGCGGCAACGGATCCAAGAACATGCCAAGTAGGACGAAGAAGACGATCAGGATCAGAAGGAAGTACACGCGGCTGAGGTCGAGGCCCACCAGGAAGTCGGTGAGATCACGCGTCACGCCGCTCAAGGCGAGAACGCGCTTGAGGACGTGCGCGCCGATGATGATCACGGCGATAGAGGCCACGGCGACTGCCGCCTCGGCGACGCTGGAACCGACAGTGGAGCCGAGTTGCCTCAGCGACATCCGCCGCCTGCTCCACGGACGCCAGCAGACGAGGATTCCCGCCAACACTCCGAAGGAGGCCGATTCCGTCGCCGTGAAGAAGCCGAAGAAGAGTCCACCGATGACAATCAGCACCACTGCGACCAACGGCAGTAGGCCGCCGAGGGACCGGAACCTGCTGGACCAGGTGACATCCTTCATGTCGAGCTTCGGAGCGAGCGAAGGCTTGATCAGGACCCGCACGATGATGAGAGCACCGAAGGCGAAGGCCAGGAGGAATCCGGGCACCATGCCGGCCATCAGCTGCGCGCCCACCGGAGTCTCCGCAACACCGGCATAAATCACCAGCAACACGCTCGGCGGGATGATCTGGCCGAGGGTGCCGGCCATCGCGACGGTCGCCGTCGAGAGCGGGATGCTGTACCCGCTGCGGATCATCTGAGGCAATGCCATCCGACCGAGCGCATACGACGTGCCGATCGTGCTTCCGCTGCCCGCCGCAAGTCCGGCACCGGCAAAGTTGGTGGCGACCGCGAGTCCTCCCGGCACCTTGCCGATCCACTGGCGTGCGGATTCGAAGGCAGCGTCAGCCAGGCCTCCTCGCCAGATCACCATACCGAGGAGGATGAACAGCGGAACGATGCTCAGACTCCACGATGCCATCGACTCGAAAGGCTGATTCATCAACGACGATTGAACGACCCTCGACCCGCCGAGATGATAGAGACCTACTACCGACGCTGCGATCATGGCGACACCGATCGGCACATTCAAGCCCATCAGCGCGAGCATGAGAACTAGCACCAGCACGCCCGTGACGGTGCCGTTCGGATCGCCGAACATGATCACGCCGGAAACCACCAGCGCTGTGCCGAGAAGCAGCCCGAGGGCGAGTGCGCCCTTCTTCTCCCCGGGCTTCTCCTGTGTCTCCTCTACCGGCGGGGCGAAGCTATCAGTCTGTACCATCAGCGGACTCCTGAGTTGAGATGTGCCGACCGCGGCCGAGCAGACGCTCGAGGATGGTCGTGAAGGCAGCGAGCATGAACAAGAGAATTCCGGCGGTCACGACCAGCTTGATAGGCCACAGCACGAGCCATTGCTCCAGCCCTGCATGCTCGCCTTTCTCTCGTGCTTCCCCGACGGCCTGGAGCCCGAGAACTCCGATCCAGAGCATCAGTCCCCCGACGATCAGGTCGGCGAGCGACTCGACGATGCGCGCCACTTTGGGTCCTGCATGCTCGATGAGCAGCCCGACTCGGACGTGCTCTCCGGTCAACTGCGCCATCGCCAGCCCGAGCGAGCAGACCAAAGGCATGAACAGGTAGGTGATCACCGGGGTGGTCCCGAAGGGCAGGGAACTGCCCAGCTGTCGCATCACCACATCGGCGGCGACAGTCAGCATCATCAGGAGGATCGCACCGCCACACAGGTACTGCGCGGCACGGCTCACGACCGTCACGAGTGAGGTCACCCGCGATCGGGTTTCTGGCGGCGGTGCCGCAATTGCCGGTTCGGTCATGGTCATCTTCTCTTCTCAGCTGACTGTGCGACTCTTCGCGCCGCATCTTGCTTGGGCCCTACTGGCGGCGGGCCGGCCGATCGACGGTGCGTCTAGACCGTCGATCGGCCTCCCATCGCGGCGGCTCAGTCGACTCCGAGCCCTTGAGCTGATCCCAGGAGAAGCTCGCGGTAGGCATCCCAATCCACCAGGTCCGCACCCTGCAGATAGGCCTCACGGAGATCGTCCAGATCTTGCTCGTCGTCAGTCTCCGCGTCGATGATCGGTGCCACCTTGGCCGCCCAGTCACCGATGACGGCATTGAAGTCATCGGCCATGGCCTGTGCATCATCAACCCCCGCCGGTGCCCCGGAGACCGCACCATCGAGCCACTCGTCCTCGAAGCTGTCCAGCACCTCGTTCAAGGACGTGGCGTCGTTCCACTCGATGCCGAGCTCCTCGCTCTGCTCAGCGAAGGCCTTGAAGCCTTCGAGTCGAGCTCGATTTCGATCGATCTCATACTCGGCCCACTCGTCCAGAAAGATCTGCCGCGCTTCTTCAGGCAGTTCATTCCACCGATCCAGGTTCATTCGCATCCCGAAGCCGGTGGTCGGGGCGAGATTCACCGGCACGAAGTGCTTCGCGACTTCGGTCAAGCCGAGCGACATGAAGTTCTCGCCTCCTTCACCGGCCATCGCGCAGGTGATCGTGCCCCGCTGCAACGCTTCGAAGATCTCCGAAGGCGGGAGGTCGACCGGTTCCATCCCCAGGGCGCGCACTTGGGCGGCGCTATAGGCACCCTCGATGCGCACCCTGGCGCCCTTCGCATCGTCGATATTCGTGATCGGCTCACTGCACAACAGCGGAGCGTGGCCCGACGCCCCCGCGTAGACGGTGCGACTATTCGCCTCTTCGTGTTCGCCGATGAGGGTGTCGTTGGTCTGCCAGAACTCGTTCGAAGCCGGTCGCATCGTCAGGAGCGTCAGCGGATACTGAGGCGGCGCGGAACCCGAGAATGAGGTCGTGAAGGCCGAGATCGGGAGCTCGGACTCGTATCGCGACACCGTCACCTGCGCCATGTCCGCGACGCCATCGCTCAGCCCTGGATAGGCCTCCGTCAGTAGCGAGTTCGCGAAGAAGGTCTCGAACGTCACCTTGCCATCCGTCGCAGCCGTGATTCGATCGAGATAGCTCTGGAGGGCTTCTCCGGCACCGCTCGCCGCGGGTACCTCTTCGTTGATGCGGAGCGTCACCGGCTCCATCTCCTCGATGGTGCCGCCGCCTCCGGTCCCCCCACCCCCGCAGGCCGCTAGAGTCAACGCCATCGCTGAGAGCGTGGCTGGCATTACATACCGCAGGGACCTCATCCTCGGGCCTTTCCCTTCGAACAACATCGGATCAAGCTTCAGCACAACTATAGGATCAATTAAACACAGTTAGCAAGGATCATTTGTGTCCCAGGCCACATCACCTCTCGGCAAGGGACCCGCGTGTCCGTCCCTCGCCGGTATCTACGTGCTTCCGCGCTCCTACAGCGAGAGCCAGACGTTCTTGCGCCGACTGAACTCCTCGATACCGACGCGGCCGCCGATGCGGCCGGTGCCGCTTTTCTTGACCCCTCCGAACGGCATCGAGGGAGATAGGCCACCCATGCCGTTCACCCAGACCATGCCGACATCCAGTTCGGCGGCGAGCCGGTGGGCTCGGCGGACATCGGCAGTCTGCACATAGGCCGCCAGTCCGAACTCGGTGTCATTCGCGAGACGTAGAGCTTCTTCCTCGTCACGGAACCCGAAGACCGAGAGCACAGGTCCGAAGACCTCGTCTCGAGCGATCTCCGAACGCGGATCAACATCGGCGAAGACGGTGGGCTCCACATAGAATCCGTCGGCGAGGTCTCCACCGGGACGATCCCCCCGGGCCACCAGCGTCGCCCCGTCTGCCTTCGCCCGCTCGATCATGCCGAAGATCCGGTCTCGGGCACTGCTCGTGATGACCGGACCGAGGACCGTATCGGGCTCCATCGGATCCCCGAGGCGAAAGCCCGTCACACCGGCGCGGATCCGCTCGAGCACCTCGCTGCGGATGCTCTCCTCGACCAGCAGCCGAGTCCCGTTGTAGCACCCTTGACCGCTAACGGTCATACATGAGCGCAATGCCACCTCGACCGCTTGATCGAGGTCGGCATCGGCGAAGATCACGTTGGGACTCTTCCCGCCCAGCTCGGTGGCGACCGGCGTCAGGTTCACCGCGGCAGCCTGGATGATCTTCGTCGCGGTCGCGCCGCTGCCGACGAAGTGGATCTTGTCGACGCCCGGGTGCGACACGAGGGCGGCGCCGAGCTCTCCATCGCCCGGGACCACATTGACGACGCCGGGAGGAAACCCGACTTCGAGCGCGAGCTCGGCGAACCGCAACGGAGTGAAGGGAGTCAGCTCCGGAGGCTTGACGATGATGCAGTTGCCCGCAGCGAGCGCCTGGGCGGCGAACTGCGCGACCGTCGCTGTAGGGCTGTTCCAGGGGATGATCCCGGCGATGACGCCATACGGTTCAAGTACGGAGTAGTCGATCGCCGGCACCGGCCAGACGGGATTCACATCGCCGGTCAACTTGTCGGGCCAACCGCTGAAGTACTCGAGATTGTCCCGCGCGACCTGAGGGAATCTGGAGGCCACTGCGAACGGCGTGCCGTTCTCGATGACCTGCATCGTCGCGAACTCCTCCGTAGCGGAGTCGACGGCCGCTGCGAGGGCAAGCAGCAATCGCCGTCGTTCTGTGACCGGCACCCGCCTCCATTCCTCGAACGCCGTCCGAGCAATCGTGACGACGGAGTCCACATCGCTCGGGGAGGCGAGCGGTACGGTCACCGTCGTACGGCCGGTGGCGGCATAGACATGGTCAAGACTGCGCTCGCCTGAGAGGCGCAGGCGACCCGTTCCGACCAGCGGTGCGGGGTCGACGAGCACGTCGGTGTCGAGATGGGTATCCGGCACAGCGACTCCTTAGGAAGGGAAGCTACATGATAAAAACAAGATAGTAACATGCCTATAGTGGTGTGCTTCGACTTTTCAGACGAGCTAGGGAACGGGGACAGATCAGTGGATTTCGACTTCGTCATCGTGGGATCCGGTGTCGGCGGCTCAGTGCTCGCCGAACAACTCTCGGCTCGATCGAAGGCACGGGTCCTCGTCATCGAGGCTGGGGGATCCGATCGGTACCCGATTCATCGAGTACCGAAGGGCTTCTTCTTCACCATGCACTCCGACCGGTACGCCAAGAAGTTCACGACCGCCCCCTTCGGCCCCAATGGGGCGACCGACTCCTGGTGGCGCGGACGGGTCATGGGCGGTTCGACGACCATCAACGGCCTGGTCTGGAATCGTGGCTGGGCGGACGACTACGACAGCCTCGTCACCGCAGGCAACGACGGTTGGGGTTGGGAGACCTTTCTCAGTGCCTATAAGTCCCTGGAGTCCTTCCCGCTCGGCTCCTCAGAACTACACGGCGTGGACGGACCGGTCAGCGTCGAGGTCAGTTCTCCCGCAGAACAGGTCTCCGAGGCCTTCATGGACTCCGCTTCAGCGATCGGCGCGAGACGAGTCGGCGATATCAACGGATCGGATGAGGTGCGCACGGGCTACGCCCAGTTCTCCACCAAGCGCGGCACCCGCGTCAGCGCGTCCAGGGCATTCCTCCGTCCGGCGCTGAGACGGCGCAATGTGGAGATCCTGACCGACGCGGAGGTCGGCCGTATCCTCTTCGACGGCAACCGCGCTACCGGTGTCCTGGTTCGTCACCGAGGTCGCCGGCTCGAGATCCGCGCTAGGCGCGAAATCCTCGTCTGCGGCGGTTCCCTCGACTCCCCCTTGTTGCTCGAGCGTTCCGGGATCGGTCGCGGCGACGTGCTAGCGGCTGCGAGGATCCCTCTCGTCGTGGAGAGCCCCAATGTCGGGGAGAAGCTCAACGAACACCGCGGCCTGAGGTTCATGTACACCATGAAGGGCGCTGCCGGCTTCAACTCGCTGGTCGACTCCACGGCGAAGCGCATGTATCAAGGCGCCAAGTACCTCGTGAGACGCGATGGAATCATCGCCCAGGGCTCCGCCACCTGCCTGGTCTACTTCAAAGCTGACGAGAGCGCCGACCGACCCGACACCATCGGCTTCTTCAACCCGATCTCCACGAAGGCTCCGACGCTGCACAATGACGCACTGGCCGTCGACGACCGACCGGGCCTCATGCTCGCGGCCTACCCGCTACGACCCACCAGCCGGGGCAGTATCCACGTCACCGGTGCGAACCCTGATGATCCACCGGTGATCAACCCGAACTTCCTCAGCACGGAAGAGGACCTTCGGGTGATCGGGAAGGTGGGACCCCGGGTGCGAGAGTTGTTCGGATCCGGAGCAGTCTCCCACCTGCTCGACGAGGAACGTGCGCCTGGCGCGCAGACCGTGACAGAGACTCAGTTCCAGGATCTCGGACTGGCGGGCGGTGCGTCCGGATACCATCCTCTCGGCACCTGCGCCATGGGGCCCGAATCCGATGATGTGGTCGATGCCCGGCTACGCGTGCGCGGGGTCGAGGGCCTGAGAATCGTCGACGCCTCGGTCTTCCCTCATCAGCCCTCCGGCAACACCTCGGCGCCGACCCATGCGCTCGCTTGGAATGCCGCTCGGCTGATCACCGAGGATGCGTGAGGCTGGGCCGGGATGGCCCGCCCAGCCTGACGGACTCAGTCGCGGGTGATCTCGTCTCTCACCCGCCGAGTCTCCTTCCATCTCAGGGAGACTCGGCGCTCGGCGATCCGCCAGCCTGCTTCGGTACGCACGAGTTCGTCTTCGTATGCCCCGCCGCCGGAGGTCCGAATGATCTCTCCCTCGCTTCCGCTTCGCCGTCCGGTCTCCATCTGAAAATGAGAGAAGGCTGTCGCGTGATCGCCGGCCAGCGTGATGACGGTGTTGACCACGGGATGCTGGGCGAACAACCAGTCCGGGTCGGGTCGGCTGAGTCGCTCACGCATCTCGTCTCGGGTCTCTCGTTTGCCGCCCATGGCCGTGAAATCGATGATCCCGGCGGCCGTGAAAGCGAGATCCCAGTGGTCCCAGCGCCGCTCATCGAGACCCGTAGCATAGCGGCGTATCGCCTCCTCGATATCGAGTCGGTCTCGCAATTCATGGTCGGGCATCCGCCCCTCCTCCGAGGTAGTTCCGCTACAGCTCAGTCGGCCCAGGCAATCGAGAAATACTGCGTCTCCAGGAACTCATCGAGACCGGCCCGCGCGCCCTCTCGACCGATCCCGCTCTGCTTCATCCCACCGAACGGCGCCGAGGGATCGGACACGAGTCCCCGGTTGATTCCGACCATCCCCGCGTCGATGCCTTCAGCGAGTCGCATAGCCCGACCCAGATCGCCGGCGATGACGTAGGCGGCGAGCCCCATCTCGGTGTCGTTGACCATACGCAGGAGTTCGCGCTGATCGTTCCAAGTCACGATCGGCGCCACCGGTCCGAACACCTCAGTGGCCACCACTCTGGCGTCAGCCGCCACGTCCACCAGCACGGTCGGCGGGAAATAGAAGCCCCCGTCCTGCGGAACCATCGCCCGACGGCCCACCCGCGCGCCGGCAGCGAGGGCCTGGTCAACGAGATCGCCGATCTCGGCGACCGCACGCTCGGAAATCAGGGGCCCCACATCGTGGCCACCGCTGGCCGGGCCCACGCTGAGTTTCTCGACCGCGTCCCCGAACCGTTGAGCGAACTCCGTCGCGACGTCGACGTGTACGTAGAATCGATTCGCTGCCGTACAGGCCTGACCGCTTCCACGGAACTTTGCGGTCATCGCCGCTTCGACAGCGACATCGAGGTCTGCGTCGTCGGTGATCACGAACGGCGCATTGCCACCGAGTTCCATCGAGGTGTTGAGGATGCGATCCGCCGAGCGCTTCAAGAGCACCCGCCCGACCTCCGTCGAGCCGGTGAAGGAGAGCTTGCGAATCCGCGGATCGTCCAGCCAACTCGACACCAAGGCACTCGATCTCTTGGTCGGGACCACGTTGACGACCCCTCGCGGCAGGCCCGCCTCGACAAGGAGGCGGGTGATCGCCAGCGTCGTCAACGGAGTCTCCGAGGCCGGTTTCAACACGGCCGTGCAACCGGCCGCGAGAGCCGGTGCGAGCTTTCGGGTGGCCATCGCCGCCGGGAAGTTCCACGGCGTCACCAAGGCGACGACCCCGACCGGCTTGTGTGTCACAACGGTTCGGGTATCGCCGCCAGGAGAGCGTCCGAAGTCACCCGCACTCCGCACTCCTTCCTCCGCGAACCAGCGAAAGAACTCGGCGGCGTAGGTGACCTCGCCGCGGGCGTCCGCGATGGACTTGCCGTTCTCGCTACTGATAAGCGCGGCAAGCGACTCACGGTCTCGGATCATGAGCTCGAAAGCCCGCCGCAGGATCTCCGAGCGATCTCGCGGCGCCATTGCTGTCCATCCGGGCAAGGCGGCGGCTGCGGCATCGACGGCCGCACGGCCGTCGAGTTCGTCACCATCGGAGATACGTGAGATGACGGCGCCTGAGGCAGGATCGAGGACGTCGAACTCACCTGAGCGTCCGGCGCGCCAGTCGCCGTCGATGAACAGATCCGTTCTCGCCGCTGTGGGCTGCTCTTCCATGCTACCGTCCCTTGAAAAGGATTAGAACATATCTTAAAGAAGAGTACAGCTTCCTCCCCGTGACCCCCTAGCCACCCTTCAGGATCAGGTACCAGCGGCTGCAACGGCGCGTTGATTTGGAGGAGCCTCGGAGTTGCAGAACAATGCAACATGGCTACTTGTCCCACGTAAGCAATGAGAACAGAATTCAGCAGCTATGCAGAACTCACGCGCCGACTCCATCTCCGCCGCACTCGAACGTCTCGCACTCACGCTGGGCGACTCAGGTGCCGTACCCGTACCGGAGCTGGTTCGCGCGCTCGAACGTGCCGCCGAACGCCTGCGGACCGACTCCACCCCAGGGCAGCTCCCGATCGACCTCGTGACCCAGGCCGAGGCCTCCCGGGCGGTGGGGGTGAGCCGTCAAGCGGTCAACCAGTGGGTACGGAATGGAATCATCGGCTCCTACTCGCCCACAGAGAACCACAACAGGCACGGGCCCAAAGTCTCCCTGGCGGAGGTCGCGATCGCAGCCAACCGTCGCTCCCGTGACACTCCATTCTCCAGCGGTCTCCGGCGAGAACTCCTCGAGTTCCTCAAACTCATCGAAACCGGCTCGACGGCACCACTGGCCGCCGAAATCCAAGAGAGAATCGAAGACGACAGTCACGACAGCCACTCTCCACAGCAGATCCGGGTCCTCGGTGAGTTCGTCGTCGCGTCCATGGGCCTTGGGGACCAGCAACACGAATTCACACCTCACGGACTCGAGCTGCTCGCCGGACTCGAGCCGTCCCTGACCATCGACGCGGAATCCCCGTTCGGCCAACTCGCCGGGTCGCTCAGGCTGCTCGTGCGGTCCGCCGACGGAAGCGCCGGATTCGACTCGCCCGCGCTCGCGCTGTTGGCGCTACTCGGGTGCGCCACCGTCGGTGCGCAATACTCCGGCGAGGATGCGGAGGTAGGACACAAGATCGCGCGGGTCGCCCACGAGGTCTGGGGCAATCAATGGGTGACACGGCTTCTCGACGCCGTGTTCCACCTCAGTGAACTCAGACCGACCCCCCTCGCCCGCTTCACGGCGTCGTTAACCTATCTGGACCACAACCGTTTCCTGCGCAGAGCGCAGGCTTCAGGCGTCAGCATTTCGTACTCGCGGGGGCCCGGCTCCGTGCTGCTCCGGCGCTTCTATGGCGCGCCGATCTTGCACGATCTGATGGCCGGTTCCAAGCAGGGCGACGACGTGTGGACGTTCTCCCCCCAAGCGGCTTCGCTGGGACGTCCGGCGGACTTGGACAGCGCGGTCAACCCCTTCCGCGTCTTCAACTACGAGTACGGCCTCCTCGACCCATCGATCCACGGGGTTCGGCGCTACTGCTTCTCCACCACGGATGCTCGGCGCGATCTGCACACGTACACGGCCGCTCTCTCCGCGCAGGAAAGGCATCGGTACGTCGAGCACAGCGTGGAGGTACTGACTCGTACGCTGCTCCAGCCGAGTATCGAGCTGAGCGCCATCGACTCGGCCGAGAACTTCGACTGGTGGAAGGACCACATCATTCGCTCCTCGCAGCAGGAGGTGCTTCTGGGCTTGCGAGATGAACGTGCCCGCAAGGTGGCACATGCCTTGCTGGTATCCACCAAGTTGCTGCCTGATGTCGTCGAGACTGCCGATACCAACGGAGCTTTGCGGGACCGCCTCCGGATCTACGTCAAGAATCTTGAGTTTGGTGTCATCGATGCCCGCTATCTTGACGACATCCGGCGCGGCGTCACTCGTGTCATCAAGAGAGGTGGGCTACCGATGAGCGAGTCCGAAGCACGCGCAGTGGCCGAGAACGAGATCCAAGCGATGCTGCGGTGATCAATGATGTCACCTTTTTGAGGTGACATCGTCTTCGTCAGCTCGATGCCGTGGGGTCGGGGGCGACCTGCACCAGTTGCTTACCGAGATGCCGCCCTTCGAGCATCGCGAGGAAGGCGGCGGGAGCCTGTTCCAGTCCGGCAGCGACCTCCTCGTGATAGACCAGCTGATCATTGCGGATAGCTGTGGAGACCTCTTTCTCGAACTCCGGACGCACCGCTTCGAAATCGGTGAACACGAATCCTTTCAGCGTGATACTGCGCGTCACCAGGCCTGACATCAGCGCGGCGATGTCACCCGTGCTGGCCTCGTCACTGTTATAGGCACTGGCCACACCGCTGACAGGGACCCTGGCGTAGCGGTTCAGACGGTGCTCGACGGCAGACCAGACCCGGCCCCCGACGTTCTCGAAGTAGATATCGATGCCGTTGGGGGTAGCCGCCGCCAATCGGTCCTCGAAGTCCGGCGCGCGGTGATCAATGGCCTCGTCGAAGCCGGCGTCCTCCAGCCAGCTGACCTTCGCCTTCCCACCGGCGATACCAACGACACGGGCGCCGCGATGTCGTGCAAGCTGTCCGACGGTGGCGCCGACAGTTCCAGTGGCAGCCGCGACCACGAGCACCTCACCCGGTTGAGGTCTACCGATCTGCGTCAACCCGCCGTAGGCGGTGAGTCCAGGCATCCCGAGCACACCGAGCGCAGTCGAGATCGGAGCGCGATCAGGATCGATCCGTCGCACCTGTCGCGCGTCCGCTACGGCATATTCCTGCCATCCGGAAGCGGACAGCACCAGGTCGCCTTCAGCCAACTCGGAGCTTCTGCTTTCGACCACCGCCGCAACGGTGCCGCCCTGCATCACCGTTCCCAGAGGTACTGGCGGCGATGACGAGGCATGGGAGACCGAACTGCCCATACGACCCCGCAGATAGGGATCCAACGAAAGGTAGACCACACGTAACAGCACTTGTCCGAGACCGGGGCTAGGACAGGGCGGGCTGTCGAAGGAGAAGTCATTCAGCGAGGGCGAACCCGTCGGACGCGACGCCAAAAGCACGCGGCTGTTGGAGGTCATGCTATTCGGTTCGGCGACCGCCAACTGCGCCGTCAGCCGGTGCCGCTTCCTTCAGCGGCTCGCCGAGCAGCTCGTCGATCTGACGGCGAGCGATCTCCAGACGTCGCGCGTACTCGTCACGCTCCGCGGAGACCCGTGCACTCTGTTCAGAGTCCCCCGCGGGACGTGCGGCAGCCGTAACCGTCAACAATTCCTGTACAAGGGCTTGTGCCAACAGCTTGTAGTCGAGCTCGATCGGCGGGAGACCTGGGGATGCAAGGGTTGTCGTGGCTCCTGTCTGACTACTGGCGGACTCGCCGCCCGTGGCCACCGGCGGGACGCCCAGACCTGTGATGCGATACGTCCGCTTACCCCGGATCTCGCGTTCGATCTCTCCCTCTCGGTCCATGGCCGCGATGAGCTGGATGAAGGCAACCGATGAGCCGCTGTAGCCGACGGCATCTTTCAAGACGCCCGTGGCGTAGCCCGAAGGCTCGACGATAGGCCCATGACTAGCCAGATACTGACGAATTCGCGTGCGTGCGGTTCGATCCCTGGACATTGATCCTCCGTGATGTTGACCCTTGCCGCCCGAAACCGAGGGAGACCCAAGCTTCGCGGATACGGCATTTCAGGACTACTGGAACATAGTAACACACTACTAAAGAATTTCCGCGTGATGTGGGCCAGCACACCATGCACGGAAGCCTCGCTGGCAACCGCAGGCAGCGGTTGTGTCCGAGACATTTCGGCGCGACCCCATTGCGGCATGAAATATGTCAATGGCGTCACTTGACTATCCGTCTTCAGCGGCCGTAACCTTTGTGACGACGGACACAGCGACCCCGAGGGGACACACGTGATTGAAGAGCGAGTGATCGCACTGGCGCACCGCGCTGCGGAACTCCTACCGGAGGCGCCGGCTGTCGACGATGCATTCGGTTACCTCGCATGGGAAGAGCTCGTCCTGTCAACAGTGGGACGACTCCACTGGGTCAGCGGAAACTCTTTGCCGGTCGCGCTCGAGTCAGACGTGCTCCTCGATCCGAAGACCATCCGGCTCGACGTCATGTCGTTGCTCGCGTTGACATCTCTCCTCGCTTCCGATGCGACGTCCCACCGCTGCGAGAACGCATTGTCGGACGCGGTGGCTGCGGTGCGAGCCTCTACCGCCGCGGCAGCAGCGCACTGACACCGACCGGCTGCGCCGGCCAGGTGTCGAGATCGTGTACCGGCCGAGCGACTCAAGCTGTACCCTTCGCCCTCTCCCAGAGCGGCATCTTCTGGGGAGCTCGGTTCTGCTTGACGAGACTGCGCGGCTCCCCCGATGGGTGATCGAGGGGAGCTGCGCTTCTGTCACGGCGGCTGTGGAGGGGCGCGTTGCCAAGCTCGGCAGACGACGCCCTCACGCCGCATAATCGTCGGACGGAGTGGCGAGGCCCATGTCGATCACGACGCATGACGTCGGTTCACAACGAACGCGCAGCCGCTAGCGGCGGCCGCCGTGGGCCTTCACCGAACGAACCGCGTGCATGGACATTCTCCTGCGACGCTTCGTCGGGCCGACCGCTGTCTTTCGGAGACAGAACCTAGATCGCGGCCTCCGCGGCACTAGGCTCTGTCCCGCGCCAACGCTCCGATGGACGACGAATCTCGACATCCGGAGCCGGCAGACCGAACTCCGCCGCGACCTGAACGGTATCGACTCCGGGAATCGAAATATTGTCCGTGCTCGCGGCATCGCTGAGCTTCAGCACGACACCAGCAACCTCGATCTCACGGGAGATATCCGGATCCTTCAGCTGGAGCCGCATCCGACGCGCGACCGCCTGCGGGTGGGAGAACGCCTCCTCGATATTCAGGACGATCGCGCCGGGCAGTTTGAGAGAGTAATAGAGCTCCTCCCACTCCTGGGCGGTGCGCACAAGGAAGCTCGGTTCCACCAGCTCGTAGAGAGCCTCGTCATTGGCCCGCCGCAAGGGCTCAGTGGCGAACCTCGGGTCGTCGATCCACTCGGGATGCCCTGCGGCTCGACAGAAGGGCGCCCAGAACTGCGGCGTGATGCAGATCGTGAACCACCTGTCGTCAGCTGTGCGGAAGACCCCGAACGGCAGTGAGCCTGTCCCTCCACGCCGCGGCTCGGGGAGGAACTCCTTACCTACGGTCACCGCCTGCGGGGCACGGTAAGAAAGGAGGGCCACTTGCGAGTCCAGCAGACTGATGTCGAGTTTCTGTCCATGACCATTCAGGTCCCGGAGTCTTAGTGCCGCCAGTGTTCCAAGAGCAGCGAACATCGCTCCCGTCAGCCCACCAATCGGGTTACCCCACCGAATCGGCACGTCCGGCCGAGTGTGATCGACGCTGACGCTCATACCGCCCCCGAGGGCCTGGATCGCATTGTCGAATGCGGGATAGGAGCTCCAAGGTCCGCTGTGACCGAAACCGGTGATCGACGTCGAGATCAGTTGTTCGTTCACCTCGCGCAGCGAGTCGTAGTCGAGCCCCAGCCGACCCAGCACACCTGGCCGATAATTATCGAGCACCACATCAGCGTGGGAGGCTAGGCCCAGGAGAAAATCGCGGCCTTCCTGAGTCTTGAGGTCCGCGATGACGCTGCGCTTGCCTCGGTTGAGTCCTGCACGGAACGACGCCTCACGGCTCTCATCCGGGTAGGGCTCCACCACCTGTCCGTAGGGCCTCTCTACACGGATGACGTCCGCACCGAAGTCGGCGAGCAGCTGCGCCGCGAACGCCTTGCTCGGCTCGTCACCGTTCATCTCCAGCACGGTCACGCCTCTGAGAGGCCCACCGGAGCTTTTCACCTCCCTGCCTGACGCTGAAGGAGCTGACCGGTCGCACAGTGGGATGCCGCCGTTGGGATCCCCGGCATGGACGATGCCGTCCGATCCCAGTTGTTCGAGCTGGCTCGGCTCCAACCCCAGGAGGCTCTGAAGAACCAGTGCCGTGTCGGCACCGACCTGTCGTGGTGCACGCCACGTAGCCGGGTCGCTGAAGCGCAGCGCATCGCCCGCCACCGTCGCCGTCCGTCCGAACTCGTCGGTGATGTCGACCGACATCCCTCGATCCCGGACCTGAGGGTGCACGAAGACATCCGCGACGCTGGTCACCTTGCCACAGACCACACCGGCGGCCATGAGGTGCTCCTGCCACCAGTCCGCCGAACGTGCCTTGAACACCTTCTGGAGTTCTGCGACCAGCGCATCTCGATGAGCGTGACGCGCTGGGCCCGTGCTGAAGCGTTCATCTGCAAGGAAATCCGGTCTTCCCATCACCTCGGCCGCCGCTGGCCACATGCGTTGGCTGATACAAATCGCCACCCAGCCGTCGGCACACTCGAAGTTTCCGAAGGGAACCGTTCCTTGACCACCCTCGAACGGAGCGGGAAGCGGCTCCTCCCCGAAGGTCAGCGCTTGAGGTACCCGATAGGTATTGAGCGCGAGCATCACATCGAGCATGGAGACGTCGATGTGCTGTCCGACGCCTGTTCGGTCGCGCTCGATAATGGCGCCCACCGTACCCATCGCACTGAAAATGCCTGCATACAGATCCCCGATAGGAATGCCCCAGCGGACCGGGGGCTGATCGGGCGCGAGACGCGTATAGTTCATCGTCCCGCACATCGCTTGGACGATCGGGTCATAAGCAGGCATGGTCGACCACGGACCGTCGCCACCGAATCCGGTCAGCGAACAGGTGACGATCGACGGATTGTGCTCGGCCAAGGTCGCGCGGTCGATGCCCAGCCGAGTGGTCACTCCCGGGCGGAAGTTATCGAGCACCACGTCTGCTTGCGCAACCAACCCGTAGAACAGCTCACGGCCACGCTCAGACTTCAGATTGATGCTGACCGAGTGCTTATTGCGGCTCAGCCCCCAATTGAACGCTTCGTCCTCGCTCAAGCGACTCGGGTCGATCGCGGCAGGATCCCCCGTCGGCACCGATTCAATGCGTATCACCTCCGCGCCGAGGTCCGCGAGGAGGAGAGAGCCGAAAGGTCCAGAGACCACTCGGCAGAGGTCGAGGATCCGAACACCTGCCAACGGAGCGTTGGCCGAGCCGGAACGAGTCGCTGCACCATTCATGATAAGTACACAGTAGAGTTTCTCAGCAAAGAACACAACTACAAGCAAACTTCAATACCACTTGAAGATGATACGATGTCCTCCGCTTCACCTGCGCCTTGATCCGGATCCGTCACTCCCCGCTCCCCATGCGGCGTTCAGTGCTCGGATCCCAGTGATTACGGACGCAGTTCGAATCTATCCAGACAGATTCTCGCCTGTCTCTCGCCAGTTCAGGCAGACCGAGAGTACGAACGGGGCACGTAATGGCGGCCCGGGGATGCCCGGATTTCTATAATGTTCATACTGTGGCTTACATCACTGGATGCTTGGGTGAGCATCCAGTGACACTCATTAGCGGGTACCTTCGGCCGACGTCAGTTTCGCGGCGCGGCGCGGCACCGACAACCGAAGGTGTACCGCGGCTGGTGTTGTGGTTTCGGGCGGCTTCGTCGGACGCCTCCAGCCGGTCCAACCATGCCTTGGCTTGGGCAATCGATGGCGCAGCTCCCACCCGATACGGAATCTGCGGGGACCACGGCCACCATGGCGGAGGTCAAGGATAGTTTGAGCTCAAGGCCGATGATGACACGCAACAGATCGTTCATGGTGGCCATTAAGGCGACATGGACCCCTTGGGTCCGAATGCGCAAGCGGTGTCAAGGCGTCACAAGACTGTTCATGGAACGATACCGAGAATCCCAGCACGTCCAATTCTCGTCCATCTCGTCATGCTTCTCTCCCTTGCTAGGGACCGAGAACCATGTCTGACCTGCGGTTGATGGAGCCGCCTGTCGGAATCGAACCGACGACCTTTTCATTACGAGTGAAATGCTCTACCGACTGAGCTAAGGCGGCGCGGTCGACAGGGATCGCCCGTCGAACCACCGCAACTCTACCCGCCACCCCGCCCGCACTCCACCGAGGGGGTGACTTCGTAGAATCGGGGCGTGGACGACGACATCCGCGCCGAACTCGACGAGATCCGCGCCAGCATCGACAACATCGACGCCGCCCTGGTGCACCTGCTCGCCGAGCGCTTCAAGTGCACCAAGCGGGTCGGCCGGCTCAAGGCCGCGCACCAGCTCCCGCCAGCCGATCCGGACCGCGAGGCGCGGCAGATCCGGCGCCTGCGCGAGAAGGCCCTCGAGGCCGACCTCGACCCGGCCTTCGCCGAGAAGTTCCTGAACTTCATCATTGACGAGGTCATCCACCACCACGAGGCCGCCGCCCGCGACACCACCGCCTGACCCGTCACGCAGCGATGGCGGACTTCAAGAATGCCGGTGATGATGCACCGGGGTCGCCCTAGCAGCCACAGCGCATCGTCATCGGTCACGGGCCCGTTCGCCCACGATCCTCCGCTGCCGAGGACTATTCGCCGCAGACGAGGCCGTCGTCGGGCACCGTGCCGTCGACCAGGTAGGCGTTGATCGCGTCGTCGACGCAGGCACTGCCCATGCCGTAACCGGTGTGGCCGTCACCCTCGCGCGTCACCAGCACCCCGGAGTCGAGCTCCTTGGCGAGCGACTGCGACCACTCATAGGGCGTCGCGGGATCGCGCGTGGTGCCCACGACCACGATCGGGTCGGCGCCCTCGGCCGTGACCGGCTCCTGCGGGTTCGTCGACTCGATCGGCCAGTCGGCGCACGCCATGACACCCCAGCCCAGCGCCCCGCCGAAGACCGGCGACGCCTCGCGGAACTGCGGCAGCCACTCCGACTCGACCTCGTCGACCGTGACGTCGACCGGTCCGTCGAGGCAGTTGACCGCATAGATCACCTGACCGGAGTTGCTCTGGAACTCACCCCGCGCGTTGCGGTCGAAGTAGATATCGGCGAGCTGGAGGAAGACCCCCGGATCGTCGTCGCCGAGCGCCGCCTCGAAGGCCGCCGTCAGATAGCTCCACGACTCCTTCGCATAGAGCGTCACCGCCACGCCGTAGAAGGCCAGGCCCTCGGTCAGCTCACGGCCCCCGCCCGAGACCAGCGGTTCCTGCTCGAGATCGGCCATGAAGCCGGCGACCGTGTCCAGCGCCTCGTCCTCGTTCGAGCCCAGCGGGCAGTCGCCATCGGCCACGCAGCCGGCGATATAGGCGTCCAGAGCGCGCTGGAATCCCTCCGCCTGCCCGAGCGAGACCTCGATCGAGCTGAGGGCCGGATCGAGGCCGCCGTCGAGCACCATCCGACCCACGTGGTCCGGGAACATCTCGGCGTACTGCGCCCCGAGCTGCGTGCCGTAGGAGGCGCCAAACCAGTTGAAGGTCTCCTCACCCAGCGCGGCCCGGAGGACATCGTGGTCCTGGGCGACCTCCGCGGTGGACACGTGAGCCGCAAGGTCCCCGGAGTTCTCCCGGCACGCGTCGCCCATCGCGACGATCCCGTCGCGCGACTCTTCGATCTCCTCGGGAGTCTCCGGATCCGGATCGAGCCCGATGAAGGCATCGAAGTCAGCATCGTCGAGGCATTGCAGCGGCGTGCTCTCCCCGACACCGCGGGGATCCACGCCGACGATGTCGTAGGCCTCGCGCACCGAGGACGGGAAACGCGTACCCATCATCAACGCGAAGTCCTGGGCCGAGCCTCCCGGACCACCGGGATTGACGAAGATCGTGCCCTGCCGCTCCCCCGTCGCCTCGACCTTGAGCAGGGCGAGATCGAGGGTCTCACCGCTCGGGTCGTCGTAGTCGACGGGAACCTCGGCCGTGGCGCAGCGAGCATCGCCGCTGTCGCAGGACGTCCAGTCGATCTGCTGATCGTAGAAGGCATCGAGACCCTCGGGAGCCTGCTCGCCGGTGGGCGTGGAGGGCTGGGCGGCATCGTCCTCGCCCCAGTCGCCGATGACATAGACCGCCGCGGCGACGATCAAGGCGAGGACGACCCCGGCTGCGCCCAGGGCGATAGCGGCAGAACGATTCACGGCAAGAACCTCGTCATCATGTGCTCGACGGCCAGGAGCGGGGCGGCATTGGCTTCGAGAGCCTCCCGGCACGCGCCCACGGCATCGATCGCCCCGACGATCGACTCTGGAGAACGCTCGCGCGCCATGGACACGACATCGTCGGTGACATCGGCATTGATCAGATACTGCGTCGAGCCGAGCTGCACGGCCATGACATCGCGGAAATAGGAGAGCAGGTCGAGGAGGACCCCGTCGATGCTGTCGCGGGCCATGCGCTTGCGACGCCGCTCCTGCTCCTTGGTGAGGCTCGAGAGCGCACCCGCGTATCCCGCGGGACGTTTGCCCCGATCTTCGACGCCCCACGACGCCTTCAGATCGGCCTTCTCGCGCTCGTCCGCGGCATCGCAATAGGCATCGGCCCGGGCGTTCGCCTCGGCGTCGATACGCTGCGCGGCACGCAGGCAGTCGCCGAGCGTGCGCAGACTGCGCGGAAGCGCGAGGATGTCAGCCCGGCGCTGGCGTGCCTCGGCATTGCGAGCCAGACCGCGGGCACGTCCGATGTGGCCCTGCGACGCAGCGGCCGCCGCGTGCGCCGCCTCCGCCTCCAGGCCATCGCGCTCCACGAGCAGCCTGGTGATCGCCTCGACCGACGGAGTGCGCAACAGCACGGGCCGGCAGCGCGACCGGATCGTGGTGATGACATCCTCGACCGCCGGCGCACATAGCATCCAGATCGTGCGCGGCGAGGGCTCCTCGACCGATTTGAGCAGGGCATTGGCGGCTTGATCGGTGAGCCGGTCGGCATCCTCGACGATGAGGATCTGCCAGCGACCGACGGCCGGATGAAGAGCCGCCGTACGCACGATCTCCCGCGCCTCCGCGACCCCGATCGAGAGGCCGTCGGTGTTGACGACGGTGATGTCCGGATGGCTGCCGGCGCGCGCGGTCTGGCACGAGCGACACTCGCCGCATCCACCGCGATCGCACTGCAGGGCCGCCGCGAAGGCGACCGCAGCCGTGGATCGCCCGGAGCCCGGAGGTCCGGTGAACAGCCAGGCGTGGGTCATGCCGTGCGCGCTCGCGTCCGGATCGGGTGTCGCGACACTCGCCTCGACCGCACCGCGCAGCGACTCCACCACGACGTCCTGGCCCACCAACTCGGACCACACCCCCGTCAGCACCGTCATGCGGACACCTGCGACAGCCACGGGGCAATGGCCTGTTGGACGGCGATGTGCACGGCTTCAGGATCCTGATCCGCCGGCAGGACGACATAGTGTGCCGGGTCCGCACCGGCCAGCTCGAGGAAGTGCTGGCGCACCCGCTGGTGGAACTCCAGCGGCTCGCTCTCGATGCGGTCGGGCGATCCGGCGCGGCCCAGCCCGACCGATGGATCGATGTCGAGCACGATCGTCAGATGGGGACGCAGACCCGAGGTGGCCCAGCGCGCGATCGGCTCGAGCTCGGCAGCTCGTAGGGCCCGCCCGGCACCCTGGTAGGCCAAGGTCGAGTCGACATAGCGATCGGTCACCACGACCTTGCCCTCGGCGAGCGCCGGGAGCACGACATGGTCGACGTGCTCGGCCTTGTCGGCGATGTAGACCAGCGCCTCCGTCCGCGGGGACAGCTCGCCGGTGGCGGGGTCCAGGAGGATGCGCCGCAGCTGTTGTCCGACTGCGGTGCCTCCCGGCTCACGAGTGACCTCCACCGAACGCCCGTGCTCGGTCAGCCATCCCGCCAGGAGCCGGGTCTGGGTGGACTTGCCGGACCCCTCACCACCCTCGAAGGCGACGAAGACACCCGTCTCGGTATAGAGCGCCGGGGCGGTGGAAGTGTCCATGTCAGCGAGCCTAATGGCCGCCGCCCACAACCGGACGAGGCGGGGACATCCGCCGCCCACTCCTTCGCCGGGCCCTATCCGGACCTCATGGACGGTGGCGGTACCTGGTCAACCTCATGAAAGAGCCTTGGGGTTGACCAGCTACCGCCACACATCACGGAAGGGTTGATGACGTACCGCCACCAGCCGGGGCGACACGACCGTCAGGACTTCTTGGTGGCCTTCTTCGCCGTGCTCTTCTTGGCTGCCGACTTCTTGGCGGTGGTCTTCTTCGCGGCGGACTTCTTGGTGGTCGACTTCTTGGTGGTCTTATTCGCGCCCTTCTTGGCCGGACCCTTGGCACGGCGCTCCGCGAGCAGCTCGACGGCGCGCTCATGGGTCAACGACTCGATGTCGTCGTCCTTGCGCAGGGTGGCGTTGTACTCGCCGTCGGTGACATAGGTGCCGAAGCGGCCTTCCTTGGCCACGATCGGCTTGCCGCTCGTGGGGTCCTCACCGAGCTCCTTGAGCGGCGGCTTGGCGGCCCGGCGCCCGAAGGTCTTGGGCTGCGCGTAGATCGCGCGGGCCTGCTCCTCGGTGAGGGTGAACAGCTGCTCCTCAGACTCCAACGAGCGCGAGTCCGTGCCCTTCTTCAGATACGGGCCGTACCGGCCGTTCTGCGCCGTGATCTCCGTACCGTCCTCGCCGGTGCCCACGACCCGCGGCAGGGTCAGCAGCTTCACCGCGTCCTCGAGGCTGATCGTGTCGAGATCCATCGACGCGAACAGGCTCGCCGTGCGCGGCTTGGCAGCCTTCGGAGCGTCCTCGGGCAGCTTCTCGGTGACGAACGGTCCGAAGCGGCCGTTCTTGGCCGTGATCATCAGACCGGTCTCGGGATGCTCACCGAGCTCGCGTTCAGCGCCCGCGGGATTGGCGAGCAACTCCCGGGCCTTCTCGATGGTCAGCTCGTCGGGCGGCAGGTCCTCGGGCACGTTGGCGCGCACCGGCTGCTCCGTGCCGTCCTTGCCGGTGGTCTTCTCCGGACCCTCCAGATACGGCCCGTACCGGCCGACCCGCAGATGGATGCCCTCGCCGAGGTCGAAGGTGGCGATCTCGCGCGCGTCGATCTCCGGCAGGTTCTCGACCAGGCGCTTGAGTCCCGTGTTGCCCTCACCCTCACCGGCCCAGAACGAGGTCAGCACCGCGACGCGATCCTCACGGCCGTGCGACACCTCGTCGAGGACGTCCTCCAGCTCGGCGGTGAAGTCATAGGAGATGAGCCGGCCGAAATGGCTCTCCATGAGCCGCACGACGCTGAACGCGATCCACGCGGGCACGAGGGCGGTGCCCTTCTTGTAGACGTATCCGCGGTTCTGAATCGTGTTGACGATCGACGCGTAGGTCGAGGGGCGGCCGATCTCGCGATCCTCGAGCTCCTTGATGAGACTCGCCTCGGTGTAGCGCGCAGGCGGCTTGGTCTGGTGGCCGGCGGCCTCCAGGTCGACGGCCGTCACCCGATCGCCCTCGGCGAGCACCGGCAGCTTGGTCTGCTGGTCGTCGTCGGCCGCATCGGGGTCCTCGCTGGACTCCACATAGGCCTTGAGGAAGCCGTAGAACGTGATGGTGCGGCCCGACGTCGAGAACTCGACGTCGCGACCGTCGGCAGCCTCGGTGCCGATGCGGATCGTCACCGATTCGCCCTTGGCGTCGGCCATTTGCGAGGCGACCGTGCGCTTCCAGATCAGTTCGTACAGGCGGAACTCGTCGCCGGACAGGCCGGTCTGCTTGGGGGTACGGAAGGACTCGCCCGCCGGGCGGATCGCCTCGTGCGCCTCCTGCGCGTTCTTGACCTTGCCGGTGTAGACGCGCGGCTTCTCGGGGAGATAGGAATCCCCGTACAGCTCCTTGACCTGCGCGCGGGCGGCCTTGATCGCGGTCTGCGAGAGCGTCACGGAGTCGGTGCGCATATAGGTGATGTAGCCGCCCTCGTACAGGCGCTGCGCCACCGACATCGTGCGCTGCGCGCCGAAGCCGAACTTGCGCGAGGCCTCCTGCTGGAGCGTGGTGGTGCGGAACGGGGCGTACGGACGACGCGTGTAGGGCTTGGACTCGACCGAGCGGACCGCGAAGTCGCGGCCCTCCAGCGCGGTCGCGAGCACGCCGGCGGCGGCCTCGTCGAGGTGCACCACATCGGCCTTGCCCTTGAGCTGACCGTCCGGGCCGAAGTTCGACCCGCCGGCGACCCGCTTGCCGTCGACCGAGGCGATCTTGGCCCCGAAGCGACGCGGCTCATGTCCCTCGCCGGCGTCGAAGGTCGCCTCCAGGTCCCAATAGGAGGCCGAGACGAAGGCCATCCGCTCGCGTTCGCGCTCGACCACGAGGCGGGTCGCCACCGACTGCACGCGCCCGGCCGACAGGCCGCTCATGACCTTCTTCCAGAGCACCGGGCTGACCTCGTAGCCGTAGAGACGATCGAGGATGCGACGCGTCTCCTGGGCATCGACGAGATCCATGTCGACATCGCGAGGCTGGGCGATCGCGCGCTGGATCGCCTCCTTGGTGATCTCGTTGAAGACGATGCGCTTGACCGGCACCTTCGGCTTCAGCTCGTCGAGCAGGTGCCAGGCGATGGCCTCTCCCTCGCGGTCCTCATCGGTCGCGAGGACGAGCTCGTCGGCATCCTTGAGCAGCTTCTTGAGCTTGGTGATCTGTGACTTCTTGTCCGCGGACACGACGTAGACGGGCTCGAAGCCATTGTCGATGTCGACGCCGAGACGCGCCCACGCCTTGCCCTTGTACTTCTCGGGCACCTGGTCGGCGCCCCGCGGGAGGTCGCGGATGTGGCCCACTGAGGAGTCCACGACGTAGTCGTCGCCGAGGTACGCCTGGATGCTGCGTACCTTATTCGGCGACTCGACGATGACGAGTTTGGTCACGAGCCACTTCCTGCCTGATCCCACGCGGATAATAGAGGGGGACGCAGCACACCGTAGCGTGCCGTGTCAACCGCCCCCGCGCAGCCTACGCCTCGACTCCGGACTGTCGGCGCCGCGTGGCAGGATCGGTCCGTGAGCCTAGGGGTGTATCGAGAGCTGCTGAGGATCCCCCGGGTGGGCGTCCTCTTCATCGCCTCGTTCTTCGCCCGTATCCCGATGCTGGCGCTGCCGCTCGTCCTCACCCTCTACATCGTCGAGGGTCTCGGCGGCACCTATGCCGAGGCCGGGATCCTGGCCGCCGTCGAGACCGTGGGGGCAGCCGTGGGGTCCCCGTGGAGGGGCAAGCTGATCGACCGTTTCGGTGTGCGTCGCGCGCTGATCCCCTCGCTCGTCGCGGTGCTCGTCCTCTACCCGATGGTGCCCTTCGTCGGCTTCTGGGGGCTGCTGCCGCTCGCTTTCCTGGCCGGGGTCTTCCTCATCCCGGTGCAGACGATCACCCGGCTCGCGCTGGGGATCCTCACACCGATCACCCAGCGCCGTACGGCGTTCGCGGCCGACAGCGTGGTGGCCGAGGGTGCCTTCATCGTCGGTCCGGCGGTCGGCGGAGTGCTGGTGGTCCAGGCCAGTCCACTCATCGCGCTGTTGGTCGTCGGCGGCTCGACCCTTGTGGCAGGCCTCATCTTCTTCGTCATGGATCCGCCCACCCGCACGCAGGTCGAGACGATCGATGACTCCGCGCCCGCTCCGGTGCGCTGGTTCACGCCCACGGTCGGCTATCTCTTCGCGATCTCGGCGGGCACGATGCTCGCGCTCATGGCGACCGATCTCGGCATCATCGCGGCGCTGCGCGAGTTCGATGCCGTCGGACTCGTCGGGGTGGTCTATGCCGTCTGGGGCGCCGCCTCGCTCGTCGGTGGTCTGCTCTACGGCGCGCAGAACCGTTCCATCCGGCCCACCTATCTCCTGCTCGCGATGGGTCTGCTGACGATGCCGATCGGCCTCGCCGACTCGGTGTGGCTGCTCGCCCTCGCGGCACTCCCGGCCGGACTGATGTGTGCCCCCTCCCTGGCCGCCGCCACGGAATGGATCACGCATCTGGTCGACGAGCGCCGTCGGGGCGTGGCGATGGGCTGGCAGGGCACGGCCTTCACGATCGGCGGGGCGACCGCGGGCCCGGTCGTCGGCTGGTGCATCGACCACTACGGTGCGCTGGGCGGATTCGCCGTCGGCGGTGGGCTGGCGGCGCTGATCGCCGTCGTCGCCCTCATCGGTCAGCGCCTCGGCAGCCAGGACGTCGTCCGCTCCCTCGACTGAGGCCGAGTCGCCCGGGCGGTGAGTAGGCGTCCATCTCCTCGCTCGGGTCCCCGCGCCCCGCGAGTGGTGCACATTCGCCTCGGAAACGCGATTCAGAGGGCAAAATTGCACCACTCGCGAGGGGGACGGTGGGAGGTGGGCTCCGGGGGCGATCCAGGGGAGAGGGGTGAGTTGGGGCTGGGTGGCGAGGGGTCAGCGCGCGGGGTAGAGGAAGCCATCGGCGATGAGCTCGCGCACGACCGGCGCATAGCTAGCGCGCAACTCGGCGCGGTCCTGGCCGAGCAGTGTGGCCAGCGCGTCGAGGATCTGCCCGGCGGTCAGCTCACCGTCACACGCGCTCAGCAACCCCGCCTCGATCGTGTCGAGGCGGGCCGTGCGCCGCGGCCCGTGCTCGAGTCGCACCGTGATCGCCGCCGGGTCCTCGGCCCCCACCGCTCCGTAGGTGACCTGTGTGGCGTCATCGGCCAGCTGCCAGGGCACGGCCAGGACGTCGTCACTCACGTCGAGGGCATCCACACGGCTGCCCCACTGCACCGTCGCCGGGCCCATCGGCTGACCGACATCGCCGGCCCACTCCTCGATCCGCACGGCGGGGACGTCGCGATCGGCCTTGCGCAACGAGATCCAGCCGAAGCCCATCGCCTCGACGCCCTGATCGGCGAACCAGCGCAGCCAGCGCTCGTAGCGGGACACATAGTCAGGCGCACCCTTGTGACCGCCGTCCGCGAGCCACATCTCGGCATAGGTGGCCAGGTCGGCCCGCTCGCGCTGCACGACCCACGCGTCGAGTCCGGTCGGCTCGATCCAGCGGGCGAGTCGTTCCTCCCACGGCTCGCCTTCGGCATGGATCCAGGCCGCCAGGACGTGGCACCAGCCGCCATCGCGCAGATGTGCGGCGGCCCCCTGCACCACATGTCGCACGACATCGTCGCCGGGGAAGGCGGTCTCCCGGTAGACGAGTCGATCCCCGTCCGGTGGTGAGACGACGAAGGGCGGATTGGTGGCGATCAGATCGAAGCGCTCCCCCGCCACCGGCTCGAAGAGGCTGCCGTCGCGCACATCGAGTTCGATCTCGTTGAGCCGGGCGGTGAGGCGCGCCATCGCGAGCGCCCGCGGATTGACATCGGTGGCCACGACCCGCGCTGCGTGCGACGAGAGATGGAGGGACTGGACCCCGCATCCCGTGCCCAGGTCGAGGGCGCTGTCGATCTCGCCCCGGCTCGTCAGCTGAGCCAGCGACGAGGACGCCTCGCTGATGCCCAGGACATAGGCGGGGTCCATAGGCGACAGGCGGCCGTCGAGCCCGGGGGTCAGGTCGCAGACCACCCACCAGTCGTGGTCCTCGTCGCCATAGGGGCGCACATCCACGGCCGCCCGGATCTCGCCGGCTGAGGCGGTGAGGAGGCCCGCGCCCGTCAACGGGCCGAGTAGCTCGCCGAAGACGGTCTCGGCGGCCGCACGGCCGACCGGGACCTGCAGTTGGAACAGCCGGATCAGGGTGGAGAGCCGTCCGCCATCGGCGGTGGCCAGCCGGCCGGGGGTCGTCTCACCGCGGGCGAGGGCATACCAGGCGTCGTCGCCCAGCACGGCGTGAACGGCATCGACGGTGAACCCGTCGAGTCGATCGCGCAGCGCAGCGACCTGCGTGTCGGTGAGCTCGTCGCCGGCGAAGGTCACGCGGAGTCGGCTTGGGCGAGCGCCTCATAGGACTCGTGCAGCCCGAAGACCTTGTCCAGGCCCGTGATGCTGAAGATCCGCAGCAGACGATCGCTCGTGCAGATGATGTCCAGCGATCCGTCCTCGGCACGGACGCGTTTGAGGGCGCCGACGAGGACGCCCAGGCCGGTCGAATCGAGGAACGCGACATTCTCGATGTCGACGACCAGACGTGTATGGCCCGCGTCGATGGCGGCGACCACGGCCTCCCGGAATTTCGGGGCCGTGTAGACGTCAATCTCCCCCTCCACCGCGATGATGTGGTGGGGCGGTGCGGGGCGTTCGGTGAGCGTGAGCTCCATGTCATCCCTTCTCCGACGCGAATCGATGGCTATTCAATCATGCGTCGCCGACCACCGCACCCAAGCGATGCCACGCGCCACCCGTCGGCCTCGGGCCACCGTTCACCGACGATGCGTCAGACTCGATGACGTGGAGACCCTGGCGCCGTCGATCCTGCAACGACGTGCCGACCGCATCCTGCACCGCGTCGACGACCCCGTCCGCACCGCGGTCGTCGAGCCGTGGCCGGAGTGGATCGATCCCTCCGTGCGCGAGCACTTCGTCGCCGAGGGCGCGGAAGTCCTCTGGGCGCATCAGGCCGAGGCCATGCGCCACCTCGAACAGGGACGGCACGTGGTCGTGTCGACCGGCACCGCCTCGGGCAAGTCGCTGGTGTTCATGGCTCCCGCACTGCAGGCATTGTCCCGGGGGCGTTCCGCCGGCGCCCTCGATGGCGGCAAACGGCCGACCGTGCTGTACCTCGCTCCCACGAAGGCGCTCGCCGCCGACCAGTGGCGTCGCCTTCCCCACGACGCGGAGGGCCTGCGCCCGGCGACGGTCGACGGCGACAACTCACGAGAGGAACGGGCGTGGGCCCGCGATCATGCGACCTATGTGCTGACCAATCCCGACACCGTGCACCACACCCTCCTGCCCGGTCACGAGCGATGGGCGCGGTTCTGGTCCGGGCTGCAGTACGTGGTGATCGACGAGTGTCACCACTACCGGGGCGTCTTCGGTGCCCACGTGGCCCAGGTGCTGCGCCGGCTGCGGCGCGTCTGCGACCGTTACGGGGCATCGCCGCAGTTCATCGCCTCGTCGGCGACGGTCGCCGATCCGGCCGACTCGGCGAGCAGGCTCATCGGTCTCGACCTCGAAGCCGTCGTCGACGATGCGTCTCCTCGCGGCCCTCGTACCACCGTCTTCTGGGAGCCTCCTCTGCTGCCGGGACGCGATGACGGTCCGGCGGCCCGCCGGTCGGCCACCACGGAGGCCGCCGAGCTGGTCACCGATCTGGCCGTCGAGGACACTCGAACGCTGTGTTTCGTGCGATCGCGGCGAGGGGCCGAGCAGTTGACCTCGATCGCCCGCGACCGGCTCGGCGAGGTCGCCCCGGAGTTGCGCGAGCGGATCGCCACCTATCGCGGCGGTTACCTGCCCGAGGAGCGCCGCGAGCTGGAGGAGCGGCTGAGGTCGGGCCAGTTGCTCGCCCTCACGAGCACCAACGCCCTGGAGATGGGGATCGACATCGCCGGGCTCGACGCGGTCGTCACCGTCGGGTTCCCGGGGACTCGCGCCGGCCTGCTCCAGCAGTTCGGCAGGGCCGGGCGCGGAGGCGTGGACGACCGAAGCCTGCACGTGCTCATCGCCCGCGACGAGCCGATCGACACCTACCTGGTGCACCATCCCGAGGCCGTACTGGGCGCTCCGGTGGAGGCGACGGTCTTCGACCCGGACAATCCGTACGTGCTCGGACCGCATCTCGCCGCGGCGGCGCAAGAGATCGCCCTCACCCCTGAGGACCTGCCGATCTTCGGGCCTCGCGCCGAGGAGGGCGTGGCCGCGTTGGAGGCAGCCGGTCTGCTGCGCCGACGCGCGAACGGCTGGTACTGGACCTCCCGCGATCGCGCCAGCGACCTGGCGGACCTGCGGTCCTCGGGCGGCTCCCCGGTGCAGATCGTCGACGCGGACACCGGCCGCCTCGTGGGCACGGTCGACGCAGCCTCCGCCGACGGCGAGGTGCACGAGGGTGCCGTCTACGTCCATCAGCAGGAGATGTTCACGGTCGAGGAGTACGACGTCGACCACGGCATCGCGGTGGTGCGACGTGGGGATGTGCCTTACTCGACCTCCGCGCGGGCAGCGACGACCGTCACGATCGTGCAGTCCCGTGAGAATCGCCGAGCGGGTGCGGCCACCCTGAGCTTCGGCGATGTGGAGGTGACCCATCAGGTGACCTCCTACGCCGTCCGCGACCGGCAGACCGGGCGGGTGATCGGTGAAAACCCCCTCGAACTGCCGGAGCGACGGCTCGCCACCACCGCGGTCTGGTGGACCCTGGACGAGGCTGCCGTGGCCGAGGTCCTGGATCCCGAGCAGATCCCCGGCGCCGCTCACGCGGCCGAGCACGCGGCGATCGGGCTGCTGCCGCTCGTCGCGACGTGCGACCGATGGGATCTCGGCGGGCTGTCCACGGCGCTGCATCCGCAGACTGGCACCCTCACCGTCTTCGTCTACGACGGCCATGCCGGCGGGGCCGGGTTCGCCGAGCGGGGTTATGCCGCCGCCGAGGAATGGCTGACGATGACGCGCGACGCCATCGCGGCGTGCGGATGCCGTGACGGATGCCCTTCCTGCGTGGTGTCGCCCAAGTGCGGCAATGGCAATCACCCCCTCGACAAGACTGGTGCGGTCCGCCTGCTCGGCGCCCTCCTCGGCGAGCTCGCTGGGGACGTCACGGCGGCAGATAGCTGACGGGCGCCGCACGAGCTCGCTGCTCGACGGCCCACTGTCCGCCCCACCAGCGTGGGCTTTCCGCTCGTGCGGTCACGGTGGCCACATCGGCGTCCATCCGACACCGGACGAGGATCGTGTCGTTGTCGCGGGCGACCTGCTCGGCACGATCGCACGGCGCCGTGCCGGCCAGACTCGCCCGGCTGGCCGCCAATGCGGCGAGATCGGCCCCGGCACTCGCCTGATGTCGCAGGCCGACCAATTGCGCGATCTGCCACCCGACCACGGCGACGACCACGATCCCGGTGACGATGAAGGCCGCCCACACGGTGGCGCTCCCGTGTTCTGTCCTCATTCCAGGCTCGCCACCGCTCGTCCCGACACGGTGGTGCCGACCCCACCGAAGAGCGGGAGCCGCGCGGGGGTGGAGACGGTGACCTCCACGGCATCGCGCTGCCGGCTGATCTCGATACGGGAACCGCGAGCAGCCGCATCCGTAGCGTGCCGCTCCGCCACCTCCTGGGAGTCGCCGCGCGCGAGCGATCGGGCTGCCTCACGCGCGGCATCGGTGGCCCGGGCGTGCGTGACGCCCAAGGAGACCAGCCAGATCCCGGCGACCACGACCGCGACGACGAAGGGCGCGACCATCATCGTCTCGGCCGTCACCATGCCCCGCTCACGGCTCACCATGGCAGGACGTCGCCCACGGCACGCATGATCAGCCGCGGCAAGGTGAGCACATCCTCGACCTCCCCGGCGACCACGATCCGGACTGCCTCGCGGAACACCGTGGTGACGAAATCGCTGATCGGGTTGTTCGACACCAGCAGCCCCGCGATCGAGACCGCGCCGAGCGTGCCGACGGTGTACTCAGCGGTAGACATGCCGCGCTCGCGACGCTGCCCCACACCTCTGTGCTGCATGATCACTCCTTCCCGGCCGACGGCGCGGGGGCGCCGCCGGCCGACAGCGGTCAGAACGGGAGAAGGCTCGGGATCTTGTCGAGCAGGCCGGTGACGAGATCGCCGAACCATTCGCTCTGGCCGACCTTCACCAAGACACCGCCGATGGTGCAGGCGCCGAGGGTGCCGACGGTGTACTCAGCGGTGGACATGCCGCGCTCCTGGGCGCGGCGACGTAGACGGAACATGATCAACCTCCGATGGGTCGTGAACAACTGACACCAGAAGATGACGCCCGCGGCCCGCTGCCTGCGGTGTCGTCGCCGATCTGGGGACGACACTCGGCATCCGCCGAGTTGGGGATAACCTCACCACCAGGAGATCGACGACAGCGCTCCCGCCAGCATCGGCACGATGCCGACCAGGAAGAACGCCGGCAGGAAACATGCCCCCAATGGCGCGGCCGTGCGCACCGCCACCCGCCGCGCGGCATCACGGCGCTCGGCGTGCCGTTCGCGGCGCAGCTCGCGGGCGCTGTCCTGCAGTACCGAGCCCGCCGGGACGCCATGACGCTCCGCGCGTATCAGGGAACGAGCGAGCGGTGCGATCGGCCCCTGAAGGTGCTCCGCCCACACCGCGGTGTCGTCGCCGGCGACGGCGAGCCGCCGGGTGACGGCGATGAGCTGGCCGCGAAGCGGTTCGGGCACGGCCGCGGCCACCGACTCGAGCGCGCGACGCAGCGGCACCCCCGCATCCATGGCGGCGACCAGCAGTTCGACGGCCAAGGGCAACTGCTCGGCCACGCGCAAGCGTTCGCGGCGGCGAGCCGCGGGTTCCAGCCGGGCGATCCATCGGGCCGCCAACGGCGCTGCGATCGCACCGACCACGGCGCCGAGGAGGCCGGCGACCACCAGGCCGAGCAACGGGCAGATCGCCCAGGCCAGGTGTTCGGGGCGCAGCCGTGACACCCGGCGTCCCTGACGCACCCGCGTGCGGTGTCGAGGACGTGCCGGTATGCCGCACCACATCGCCAGCGCCGCACAGATCGCGGCGATCACGAGGTCTCCGCTCCATCGGCGATCCGATCGATCCACAACACGCCCGCGCAGGCCAACCCCGCGCCCACAGCCACCGAGAAGGCAACGACTGGATGTGCCGTGATCACCACCCAGAGAGGATCGCCGCCGAATCCCGAGCCGATCAACAGCCCGAAGACCGGCAGCAATGCCATCAGCGCAGCGGTCGCACGCGCCGGAGCGATACCCGCGGCGACCTCACGACGAAGATCGCGCTCCTGGCGCTCCACCTCGCTCAGCCGGTCGAGCACCCCGGCAAGGGGCGCGCCGGTGCGGTCGGCGACCTGCCAGGCGATCGCCAACCGCTCGAGGCCGTCGTCACCCGGGCCGCGACGTGCCGCGCGCAATGCCCGCGGGACATCGGCCGCACGCTGCGCGGCCGTCGCCGCCGAACGGACGACCGGCTCGTCCTCGGCCGCATGCCCCAGAGCGGCAGGGGCAGGGAGCCCGGCGCGCAGGGACGCGGCCAGCACGAGGATCAGCTCGGTCACCTGCCCGGCCCGCGCCTGGCGTCGAGCCCGCTGGCGATTCCTGCGCCAACGCAGCGCGGTCGTGGCGACGACCGCGGCGCTCCCGACTCCGAGGAGAGCCAGCGCCGGTGTCATCACGATCGCCACCGCCAGGGTCGCCGGAGCACCCGTAAGCAGGACGAGAACCCCGGGCGGCGGTGGTTCGGGCCGCTGAACGCGAGCCCGCAACGCCGAGAACCGGCACCAGACGGCTCCGGAGGCGCAGACGGCACTGACGATCGCCGTGGTGGTCATCGGGCGAGCACCTGGCCGAGCACGTCCGACCCCTCGGAGACACGCCCTCGACGGGCACACCACGCCGTCACGACCTCGACGAGGCCGCCCGGCGAGCGGGTCACCCCCGCTATCTCGGCGATATGACGGCGACCGGCGGCACGGCCCACGTGGACGACAGCATCCAACCCAGCGGCGAGCTGGCTGTGCACAGCATCGCGAGCCAAGCCGGCGGCCACGCCCAGCGCCTCGAACCGAGCGGGGACGACCCCCGGTGCGTTGGCGTGCACGGTGCCGCAGCCGCCCTCGTGACCGGTGTTGAGCGCCGCGAGCAGATCGACCACCTCGCCGCCGCGCACCTCCCCGACCACGAGCCGATCCGGTCGCATGCGCAGCGCCTGTCGCACGAGATCGCGCACGGATACCGCGCCGGCACCCTCGACATTGGGTGGCCTCGCCTCCAGACCCACCACGTGCGGATGGTCGGGTCGCAGTTCGCTGGCATCCTCCACCACCACGAGACGCTCGTCCGCCGGGACCTCGCCCAGCAGCGCCGCCAGCACCGTGGTCTTGCCCGAGCCCGTTCCGCCGGTGACGACGAAGGCGGCCCGAGCAGCGACCAGCGCACGCAGCAGGGCGGCGCCCTCCTCGTCGATCGCGCCGGTGCGCACGAGCTCGGTCAGGGAGAACGATCGACGAGCGGGGATCCGCAGCGAGATCGTGGTGCCGGGGCGTGCGAGCGGCGCGAGCACGGCATGGACACGCGTGCCGTCCGGGAGCCGCGCGTCCACCCACGGGCTCGCTTCGTCGAGGCGACGCCCGGCATGCGCGGCCAGACGTTGCGCGAGACGGCGCACCGCCGCATCGTCGGGGAAGCCGATCCGTTGTGGTTCCAGCCCGCGCCCACGGTCGAGGTACACCTCGTCGGGGCCGTTGACCAGCACATCGGTGACGCCCTCAAGCCTCAGCAGGGGCTCGAGGGGACCAGCGCCCAGGGCCTCGGCGCGCAGCAGGTCGACCACCGCCAGGAGTTGCTGCGTGCCCACCACACCGTGTCCGGCCGCGACCGCCGCCGCCACCGTGGCCGGTGTGGCCTCCTCGCCCGTGGCGGCCAGCCTGCGCCGGACCGTCTCGACCATCTGCGGGTCGGGCGTCATGACGCGTCCTCGATTCCCACCGCATCGAGGACACGACCCGCCACGCGCCGCAGCGACCGCGATCGCACCGGGCCGCGGCCGGCCTCGACGTCCTCGGCGAGACGGCGATCGCGGCGCAGGCGTGTGAGCACCGGAAGTCCGAGGGATCGCTCGACGTCACCGGGCCCGAGGCCGGCGCGCACGGCACGGGAGACCACCAGGCGCCGATCGTTGAGCTCTCGCCAGCGGGCCACCGAACGGCGCGCGGCGCTGACGCCCGTCACGTTCTCGGGGACGAGCAACACGAGGGCCACGGAGCGAGCGATGATGTCGGCCCCCAGCTCCGTCGAGACCGCGTGCCTCGGCACATCGGCGATCACGACATCGAATCCGCGCTCGACCGCGGAGAGCACGGGCCCCGGAGCGACCGGAGGGCGATCCTCCGGCCCGAAGGAGAGCACGGCCGATCCCGCGGCCATCGGGAAAGCCTCCGCGAGCGCCCGCGCGGCCACGTGCCCGTCGGCCCGGGCGATGTCGTGCCATCGCAGTCCGGGGGTGTTCTCATTGCCGGCCGTGGTGTGCAGGCCCGGGCCCTCGGCATCGGCGTCGACGGCCAGGGCCCGCATGCCTCTCTGCCCGGCGAGCTGAGCGCACCCGACCGCGAGAGTGGATGCGCCGATACCTCCGGTGAGCCCGACGACGCTCAGGACACACGCCGCTCCACGACCGTCGAGCGCGGCAGTGAGCGCACCGGTGACGGCATCGTCGTCCTGTGGGGCGAAGACCCCCACAGCGCCCACCGTGACCGCATCGCGCCACAGTCCCTCAGCCGGAGCCTCCTCGACGACCAGCACGTGGTCGCGACGCGCGAGCCCCGCGGTGGCCAACGCCGCGAGCTCGTCACCGCCGACCACGATCGCACCGGCTGTACGCCACACCCGGCGGACCGCTGAGGCCTCCGCAGCATCGACCACCTCCGCGCCGACGGCCGCGCCCCAGCGACGGCCGCGCTCGATGAGCGACGTGTTCTGGCTGATGACCCCGATGGATGACATGGCCTCAGCGTCACCGCGACCGCCGACATCGGCAAGGCCTCTCGCGCGGGGTTGTGGACAACATCGGCACCGCCTCCCGATCAGACCCCGTACCCTGGTGGCATGGGCCGCACCGCCGCCTTCTTCGACCTGGACAAGACGATCATCGCCCGGTCGAGCACGCTCGCGTTCAGCCGTCCGCTGTTCGCCGAGGGACTGCTCAGCCGCCGTGCGGTGCTGCGCAGCGCCTATGCCCAGTTCGTCTTCGCCGCGAACGGCGCCGACCATGAGCAGATGGAGGCGATGCGCGGCTATCTCACCGAGATGGTCCGCGGCTGGGATGTGCAGACCGTCCGCCAGGTGGTGGCCGAGACGCTGCACGAGACCATCGAGCCGATCGTGTACGCCGAGGCGGTAGACCTGATCGCCGAGCATCACGCCGCCGGCCGCGATGTCGTCATCGTGTCGGCATCGGGCCGCGAGGTGGTCGAGCCCATCGGGGCGATGCTGGGCGTCGACCGGGTCATCGCCACCGACCTCGTCATCGAGGACGGCCGGTACACCGGTGAGATCCTCCACTACGCCTACGGCGACGGCAAGGCGGAGCTCATCGAGGATCTCGCCGAGACCGAGGGCTATGACCTCGCCGACTGCTACGCCTACTCCGACTCCGAGACCGATATCCCGATGCTGCGCATCGTCGGCCATCCCTTCGCCGTCAATCCCGACAAGGTCCTGCGCGAGCAGGCCGAGGCGGAAGGATGGCCCGTCCTGCTCTTCGCTCGGCCCGTCGCGCTGCGCGGCCGGTTGAGCTCCCCGACAGGCAAGGCCGTGGCCGCCTTCGGAGTGGCCGCCGGCGTCTCGCTCGCGGGAGCGGCCGTCGCCTCGCTCATGAGGCGACGCCTCAGCGGCTGAGTGCGCCGGCACCCGGTGGTAGCGGTGCCGCACGCACCTCTCGGACGAGTTGGGAGGTGCGTAGCTCACCGCCCGCCGCAAGAGATGGAGGCTAACTCACCCGGAGCGGACGCATGACCCGCTCGCCAAGGAGGAGCTCTGCGACGACGGTGAGGGGTCCGAGGAACGAGGACCCCGAGGCGTGGTGACGTCGCCTCACCGCTCCGGCGACGCCTGGCCTGAGCCGGCCGTCGGGTGGTTTCGATACGCCCGACGTGGTCGAGTAGGTGGCGCGTCAGTAGTAGACCGCGAGAGGGCCGTTCGGCCCGTCGATCACCCGCACGGGGGTGTCGAAGACGCGGGTGAGCACCTCATCGGTCAGGATCTCCTCGGGCGCGCCGAACTCGGCCACCCGGCCGTCCTTCATCGCGCAGATCCGATCGGCGTAGTGCCCGGCGAAGTTGATGTCGTGCAGCACGATGACGATGGTGCGACCGAGCTCCTCGGCCGCACGGTGCAGATGCTGCATCATCTGCACCGAGTGCCGCATGTCCAGGTTGTTGAGCGGCTCGTCGAGCAGCACATATTCGGTGTCCTGCGACAGCACCATCGCCACATAGGCGCGCTGACGCTGGCCGCCCGACAGCTGGTCGAGATAGCGGTTCTCCAGGGCGTCGAGGTCGAGGAAGTCGATCGCCTCGCTGATGATCTTCTCGTCGGCGACGGTCAGCCGGCCCTTGGAGTACGGGAACCGTCCGAACGCGACGAGCTGACGCACCGTGAGCCGGGTGATGAAGTGGTTCTCCTGCCGCAGGATCGACACGATCTTGGCCAGGTCCTTCGAGGCCGTGCTGGCGACGTCGTAGCCGGCGATCTCGATCGTGCCGGCGTCCATGCCCATCAGCCGGCCGATCATCGTCAACAGCGTCGACTTGCCGGCACCATTGGGCCCGACGAGGGCGGTGATGCCCCCGCGCGGGATCTCCAGGTCGACCGGCCCAATGGCGACCTCGCTGCTGTACTCCTTGAGCACCTCGGCCAGAGTGATCACAGGCGGCCCTTTCTGAGGATGACGAAGAGGAACACCGCTCCCCCGACCAGCTCGATGACGATCGAGACGACGCCATGGGCGTAGAAGACATTGCGGATGATGAAGTAGGCCCCGCTGAGCACGACGAAGCAGGTGAGCGCGGCGACCGGGAAGACCAGTCGGTGGTCGTAGCTGTCGGCGAACTGATAGGCCAGCGTCGCCACCAGGAAGCCGAGGAAGGTCATCGGCCCCACGAGGGCTGTTGAGACGGCCATCAGGACCGAGACGAGGAACAGCACCTTCATCAGCTCGGCGCGGTGGTTGAGTCCGAGGCCGATACTCGCTTCGCGGCCCAGCGAGACGATGTTGAGTCGCCTGGCGTTGAGCCACAGCAGCGCCGCGGGGACGAGGCACAGCGGGATCGCGACCGGCAGGTACTCGGTGTGGGCGTTGGAGATATTTCCGAACAGCCGCGCCGCGAGCACGTCGAACTCGCTGGGGGTGAGCAGGCGCTGCATGAAGGTCGCGATGGAGCCGAGGCCGCCGCCGATGATGATGCCGATCAGCAGCATGATCTGCAGATTCGCGTAGCGTCCCGAGAGCAGCCAGCCGTAGAGCGCCAGCGCGAAGGCGACCATGAGCGCGATCTGCAGGAGGAATTGGGGCAGGCCCTGCAAGGCGATGACCCCTGCGGCGCCGAGGAAGTAGACCGCCGACGTCTGCACCGCCACGTACAGCGACTCGAATCCCATGATCGAGGGCGTGACGATGCGGTTGTTGGCGACGGTCTGGAAGCTCACGGTGGCCGTCGCCTGGCAGATCGCCACGATGGCCATGACCACGATATTGGTGGCACGCAGCTCGGCGATCCGCCAGAAGCCGGAGGTGCCGAAGGGCATCGGGTTGTCCCACGCGAGCAGCCCGAAGGCGAAGCCGGCGGCGAGCAGGATCAGGACGCTCAGGACGGCCCAGTAGCGGCGGCGTGCTCGCCGGGTGCCGAGGGAGCGCGACGAACGATCGTCGACCGGAGGAGGGGCAGCGAGAGTCTCAGCCACGTCGACGCTGCCTCAGCAGGAGCCCGACGAAGACGACCGAGCCGACGATCCCGAGGATCAGCGACACCGGCACTTCGAAGGGCATGATGATCGTCCGACCGATGAGATCGCAGACCGTGACGATGCCGATGCCGAGCAGGCACACCCACGGCAGATTGCTGCGCAGGTCGTCGCCACGGATCATCGAGACGACATTGGGCACGATGAGCCCGAGGAACGGCAGGTTGCCGACCACCACGGTGACGACACCGGTGGCCACGGCGATCAGGGTCGTGCCCAGCAATACGACGCGCTGGTAGTTGACGCCGATATTCGTCGAGATCTCCTCGCCGAGGCCGGCGACCGTGAACCGGTCGGCGACCACGAACACCGCGACGGCCACGAAGGCCACGATCCACAGCATCTCGTACTGGCCGCGGAGCACGGAGGTGAAGCTGCCCGCGAACCACACACCCAGGCTCTGGAGCATGTCGGTCTCGAGCGCCACGAAGGTGGAGATCGAGCTCACGACCGCACCCAGCATGATGCCAACGATCGGCACGATGAGCGAGGAGCGCAGCGACACCCGGCGCAAGAAGGCGAAGAACACCATCGTCCCGATGAATGCCGCGATGACGGCGCCGATCATCCGGGTGGTGATACTGGCTCCCGGGATGAGGATCATGACCGCGAGCAGCCCGAGACCGGCCCACTCGGTCGTGCCCGTGGTGGTCGGCTCGACGAACCGGTTCTGGGTGAGCAGCTGCATCACGAGACCCGACATCGCCATGGCCGCGCCCGCCAGCACGAGGGCGATCGTCCGCGGGATGCGGGTGATCGCGAACATCTGCCCGCCGTCGTCGGCGCCGAAGATGTCATAGACGCCGGTGAAGAGCGAGAGCACCAGCAGCAGGCCCACGACGAGGATGCCGACCAGCAGCTTCCAGTCGAAGAGCTTGCCCTTGGAACGAGCCGCCGACGGATCGGCGGCGACCTGCGATGTGCTCTCAGCCCCGCTCATCGTCCCTCCCCGTCACGTATCGAGACCACATCGCGTGATGTGGTCTCGATACGACACTCGTTCCTCCCCCGCAGGCGGGAGGTGCCCCCAGTGGCTGCTCGACCACCGAAGAACATGTCAGCTGTTGGCGCCCTCGAGCGCGTCGGCGAAGTCGTTGAGGAACTTCGTGTACGTCTGGATGCCCTCATTGGTGTACGTGTCGGCGGGCATGTAGACGATCTGATCGTTCTGCACGGCGGTGACGCCCGCGAGCGCCTCGGAGTTCTCCAGGATGTCGGCGGCGGGCTCCACATCGCCCTCGCCGACGGCCGCGTCGCGATCCATCACGAGGATCCAGTCGGGATTGGAGTCGGCGATCGCCTCGACGGAGATGTCATCGCCCTGGTGGTCGTCGGACGCTCCTTCGACCTCCAACGCGGGCGTCAGGCCGAGGATGTCGAAGACCGGGCCGAGGGTGCGTCCCACGGTCGGGGCGAGGTAGCCGATCTCGCCCCCGGAGGTGTTGACGGCCATGACGCTCTGCGCGCCCTCGTAGGCGGACTGCGCGCGCTCGACGGCCTCGTCGAAGTCGTCGACGAGCTGCTGGGCCTCGTCCTGCTTGTCGAAGACCTCGCCGAGCACGGTGACCTGGCGCTTGAGTTCCTCGTCGAAGGGCTCGCCGTCGCGAGGATCGAGCTCGAGGATGGTCGCATCGGGCACGAGCCTGGCGATGTCGTCGTGGAACTGGGCGAAGCGCTGGCCGTTGACGACCAGGTCGGGCTCGGCCGCCACGATCTGCTCCAGGTCGGGCTCGTTGTGCGTGCCGATATCGATGATCGAGTCGTCGGTGGTGTAGTCGATCGTGTCGGGCATCAACGAGACGGCCGCGGCGTTCAACTCGATTCCCCAGTCCGAAAGGGTCTGGAAGGTGCGGTTGTCGAGGGCGACGACCGACTCCGGCGGCGAGGTGACCGTCTGCGCGCCGTTGTTGTCTTCCACCTCGACGGTGCTGCTCTCGTTCGATGCGGTGTCGTCATCGGAGTCGTCCGAGGAGCACCCGGCCAGGACGAGGGCGGACGCCGCGACGAATGAGAGCGTCGCGATCGGACGGCGGAAGGGCATCGATGTCTCCTTGGGTCGAGCTGACGGGGCACGGCTGCGATCGAGGATCGATCGCTATAAGAGAGGCTAACCTAACTAGGTCGGCGGCCCGGACACCTCCCCCATTCGTCGAGCACCCACATCGCCTCTTGTGAACTGGGTCACAGTGGTGCATGCTGGGCTTAGCAGAACAACTCCACAGCGACCCGGTTCCGGTACCCACGCGGCGATCTCCCGTCCCACAGGGCAGTCGTCTCGGGACATCCGCATAGCGGCCCCGCGGCGATGATTCGACGAAGGCACGCTTGGTAGCCGATCACCGGGTTAATGGCGGCGTCACCCTACGCGGGTGGCGCCGCCGCCTTGTGCGCACGCCGATCTCCACAGCCCGGTCATGCGCGAGGAGGCGATCTACCATGACGACTATGACCACCGAGATGCGAGGACTCCCTCGTGGGCGCGCGCTGACTCGGGCCGATCTGGCGGAGATGCCCGATGACGGGCACCGCTATGAGCTCCTCGACGGGGTGCTCGTCGTGAGTCCGGCACCTCGTTTCCGACACCAGGACGCGGTGACGCGACTGATCATCCGGCTGTCCTCTGCCTGCCCTCCGGACCTGGCCGTTCTCACCGCGCCCTTCGACGTGGTCCTGGCCGAGGACACCGTGATCCAACCCGATCTGCTCGTCGCCGCACGCTCCGAGTTCACCGAGCGCGATCTTCCGGGAGCACCGCTGCTCGCTGTCGAGGTGCTCTCACCCTCGACCCGCTCGATCGATCTGCTGCTGAAGAAGGACCGGCTCGAGCGCGCCGGATGCGCCCACTACTGGGTGGTCGACGCAGACGAGCCCTCCATCATCGCCTGGTCCCTCGCCGACGGGGTGTATCGCCAGAGCGCGCACATCGTCGGCGATGAGCTCCACACCTTCGACGCTCCCTTCCCGCTCGCCTTCGCTCCCGCCGACCTCGTCGGCTGAGGGTCAGCGCGAGAGCGGCGATGCCTCGGCGGCGCGGGTGGCGGCGTCGGCCGCGTAGAGCAGCCATTGATGCACACCGGTGCCGTCACTGGACCGATAGGATTCCAGGGCGGCGAAATAGGCGGGAGCGTCGGCGACATGCCCCGCCTCCGGCACGGTGACCGAGGCCGGATCGATGCCCTTCGCCACCCAGACCAGGCGTTCGGCGGCTCGCGCCACGACGGCATTGTGCGACACGAACGCCCCGGCGTCGGCGATCTCGGCGTGCACCAGAGCGGCCACCACTAGGCCGGGCGCCTCCGTGGCCTGGCCGAGGAGTCTGGCGAGATTGGTCAGCCGGGCGACACCTTCGGGGTTGACCGGGCGACCCAGCTCGGCGTCGTCGACGCTGCCCGCCGCGGCGATCGCGTGGATGCGGGCAAGCGCCTGCACCGGCGAACGCTGCCAGGCGGGCAACAGCCCCAGCAACTCAGTCGACAACCGCACCGCGCCACGGGCGGTCGCATCTCCCGCACCCGCGGCGAGCTCGTCGACGGTGTAGGCCGAGCCCTCCAGGGTCGCGGTCGCCCAGGCGCCGAGCAGCAACGCCTGCGCGGTGTCCGCCGGGGCGGTCTTGCGCAGGCCGCGATCACGCAGCACAGCGTCGATCCCGTCCCGGGCCGCGGCGACGGCGGACGGAACACCTTCCAACGAGGCGGCGGCGATGAACGGATCGGACACCACGGCAGCGTATCGCCATCTCAGCGGGCAGACGGACGCTGACCCACCGCACCGGAAGGGCACACCGGCGACCGCGACGGCGCGCGGGATCTGACCTGATCGGGTCACGGTGACGGTTACGATCGAAGGGTGAACCCCGTCGCTCCCGCAGCACGCGCCCTCAACTGGCTGGTCGGTGACCACCTGGCGCTCGTGCTGCACATCGGCGACGGCCCTCTCGCCTACGAGCTCGCTGACCAAGGGCACGATGTCACGATCGTCGGCGACGATGTCACCACCGTCCGACACCAGCACATCTCCTACGTCCGGTCCCAGGGCGATCTCCTGCCCTTCCGGTCGCGCAGCTTCGAGGCGGTCGTCGCGCCCGAGATCGACGACGAGGTCACCGCCCTCGGCGAGTACGCCCGGGTCTTGACCGACGACGGCCTGCTGTCGACCATTGCCCGCCGCTACGACGACTCGATCCCCTGGATGCGCAAGCTGCGCACGATCACCGGCGACCGTTCCGGCGCCATCACGCCGGTCGCCACGTTCACCGCCTCGGGGCTCTTCGGCGAGCCCGAGCGCCAGGAGTTCAACGCCTGGGAGGAACTGGACTTCCCCAACCTCATGCGCTTCGCGGAGACGACCAAGCATCCCTCGGTGCCCGGGTCCGCGCTCGGCGCGGTGCGCGATCTCTGGCGCGAGTACGGCGAGCAGACCGGATCCCTGAGACTGCGTCACGAGACGATCTGCTTGCGGGCGCGCGTCGACAAGTCGCAGCTCGCGGCCGAGCCCGACCCTCCCGACACCGTTCTCATCGACTTCCGGTGACATGACCGATCTGGCGCTCGCCGCCGTGCTCTTGGTCGCCGGGCTCGGAGCGGCTCTGCTGATCCGCTGGCGCTATCTCGGCCGGCGACGGGGTCTCGGGTCCCCGGAGGAGAGGGCCACCTACGCGACCCTCCACACGGCGTCCCTCGCTGCACCGGCGCTGCGCGGTGGGCTCACCGCCGACAGCGCCAGCCGGGCGGTGCCGCATCTGCGCGCCCTCATCGGTGCCCGGACCGCCGGCCTCACCGACGCGCAGGGGCCCCTGGCCTGGGCGGGCGAACCGGCCTGGGCCGAGACCGCACAGGCCGTCCACGACGTGCTCGACAGTGGACGGCCTCAGGCCGCCGGTGATGCCTTCGCCGCGCCGCTGACGGTGGAGGGGCGGGTCGTGGGCACCCTCGTCGTGGCCGACGACTCCCCCTCGGCCGGGCTGGCGCGGACGGTGACCGAGGTCGCTCGGTGGGTCTCGAGCCAACTCGAGCTCGCCGAGTTCGACGCCTCCCGCACAGCGCTCATGGAAGCGGAGCTGCGTGCGCTCCGGGCTCAGATCTCACCACATTTCATCTACAACTCGCTCGGAGCGATCGCCTCCTTCGTCCGGACCGATCCCGAACGAGCCCGCGAGCTGCTGCTGGAGTTCGCGGACTTCACGCGCTACTCCTTCCGCCAGCACGGCGAGTTCACGACCCTCGCCGAGGAGCTGCGCTCCATCGAGCGCTATCTCGTCCTGGAGAAGGCGCGGTTCGGCGATCGGCTACGGGTCGTGACCCGGGTGGCCCCGGAGGTGCTGAACGTGACGGTGCCCTTCCTGTCCGTGCAGCCGCTCGTGGAGAACGCGGTGCGGCACGGCTTGGAGAAGAAGGACGGCGTGGGGACGATCACGGTCGTCGCGGAGGACGCCGGGGCCGAATGCCTCATCTGGATCGAGGACGACGGCGTGGGCGCCGAACCCGAGGTGGTCCGTAGCGTCCTCTCCGGGCACGGCGACTCCTCGTCCGTCGGCCTCGCCAATGTGGACGAGCGACTGCGCACCGTCTACGGCAACGACCACGGCATCGTGGTCGAGACCGGTCCCGGGCTCGGCACCAAGGTCACGATGCGCGTGCCGAAGTTCGCACCGGGCGTCGACTGAGCCCGGTAACCGCGGCCGCCCTCGTCGGGCGATCATCGACTGATGGCGGTACGTGGTCAACCTCATCGTCGCCCGATGAGGTTGTGCCCCGTCCCCCCCGGGGCCGGGGTGGGGGTCAGCGCCCCCCCCACCCC
>NZ_JAERWM010000018.1:0-106806 GCF_016918125.1 Aeromicrobium sp. YIM 150415
GGGGCGAAATCGTCCTGTGGGGGTAGGGGGTCAACCACCCCGGCCCCCGGGGGGGCCCCCCCCCCCCCCGCCGCGGGCCGGGAGAGGTTGACAGCGCACCGCCAAGCGCTGGGAGGAGAGGACGGTCCCCATCAGCCGCCTGGCCGTAGACTCGCTGGGTGAAGTTCCTCAACGGGCAGCAGCCGACGCACGATCTGACGTACAACGACGTCTTCATGGTGCCGAGCCGATCGGACGTGACCAGCCGCTTCGATGTCGATCTCTCGGCGACCGACGGAACCGGCACGACTCTCCCGCTGGTGGTCTCGAACATGACGGCCATCTCCGGGCGCCGCATGGCCGAGACCGTCGCGCGCCGCGGTGGCATCGCGATCATCCCGCAGGACATTCCCGTCGACGTCGTCGCCGCGACCGTTCGCCGCGTCAAGGGCGCCCATACGGTCTTCGACACCCCCGTCACGCTGTCCCCGTCGATGACGATCGGCGAGGCGTTGAGCCTGATCCCCAAGCGCTCGCACGGCGGAGCCGTCGTCGTCGACGAGGGCAAGCTGGTCGGCGTCCTCACCCCCCGCGACGGCGCCGAGATCGACCGCTTCGCACAGGTGCGCGAGGTCATGCGCACCGACACGTTCACGGTCGACGCCGGCCTCGACCCGCGTGAGTACTTCAACGAGCTCTCCGCCCAGCACGTGCCCTTCGCGCCGGTGCTCGACGGCGGGGACCTGCTCGGCGTCATCACCCGCAAGGGCGCTCTGCGATCGACGATCTACACCCCGGCCGTCGACGCCGAGGGACGGCTCCTCATCGGCGCCGCGGTCGGCATCAACGGCGACGTGCGCGGCAAGGCCGACGCGCTGCTGGACCTGGGTATCGACGTCCTCGTCGTCGACACGGCCCACGGGCACCAGGAGAAGATGATCGAGGCGCTGCGCGTGGTCGCCGATGCGCGGGACGCCTTCGCCGAGCGCACCGGGCGTCGGGTCCAGATCGCGGCCGGCAATATCGTCTCCGCCGACGGCACCCGCGAGCTGGTCGACGCGGGAGCCGACATCGTCAAGGTCGGCGTCGGCCCGGGCGCCATGTGCACCACCCGCATGATGACCGGCGTCGGGCGCCCGCAGTTCTCGGCCGTGCTCGAGTGCGCCGAGGCCGCCGATGCCCTCGGCGCGAGCGTGTGGGCCGACGGCGGCGTGCGCTTCCCGCGCGATGTCGCCCTCGCCCTCGCCGCCGGGGCGGGAAGCGTGATGATCGGCTCGTGGTTCGCCGGCACGCACGAGAGCCCGGGTGACCTGAAGATCGCCTCGGACGGCCGCGCGTACAAGGAGTCCTTCGGCATGGCATCGTCGCGCGCCGTCGCCAACCGCACACGTGACGCGGCGGGCTTCGAGAAGGCCCGCATGGCGCTGTTCGAGGAGGGCATCTCGACCTCGCGGATGTTCCTGGACCCCGAACGACCGGGGGTCGAGGACCTCATCGACCAGATCACCGCGGGCGTCCGGTCGAGCTTCACCTACGCCGGTGCGCGCAGCCTGGCGCAGTTCCGCGAGCGTTCGATCGTGGGCATCCAGTCGACCGCCGGCTACGACGAAGGCCGTCCCCTGCACGCCAGCTGGTGACCGCCACGAAACAGCGATACTTTCCTAACTGTTGACAGGTAGGCTACTCCTGTCAACAGTTAGGAACTGACGATGGATTCCGAAGGGCTTCCGCCTGCCTTCACCCTGGCCGACGCCGAGGTGCGCGGGCTTCGTAAAGACCAGGTGTACGCCATGCTCAGCAGCGGCGGGATCGAGCGCGTTGGACGCGGGGTGTACCTGCGCCCAGAAGCGATCGACCCCGCATTCGCTCCGCTCGCGGCCGTCACCGCGGTCCGTCCGGATGCGACCCTGTGCCTGACCAGCGCGCTGGTGCACCATGGGCTGAGTGACGCCATAGCGTTCGACAGCGACATCGCCATACCCCGCGGAGTCCGTCGATCCGCCGGCTTCGCGCACATAGCCTGGCACAGTTTCGACCGCGCCACGTTCACCGTCGGCCGCGAGCACCTACAGATCGCCGAGCACACCACCGTAGCGATCTATTCACCCGAACGGACCATCGTCGACTGCTTCCGCCTGATACACCGCGAGGGCGATGACGTCGCCCATGGAGCGCTCCGCCGCTGGCTGCGCAGGCGCGGCAACTCCCCATCGGCACTGATGGACGTCGCCGCCTACTTTCCCCCGGCCGAATCGCGCCTGCGGCGCGCGCTGGAGGTGCTGTTGTGAGTCCCGCACCGGCTCGAGACAGCACGGCAGGGAGGGCCTACAACGACCTGCGCAATCTCGCCCGGCGTGGAGGGCGGGACCCGGCGGAGCTGTTCACCCTCTACGCGCTCGAGGGATTCCTTATCCGCCTTGCCGCCGCAGCCCACGCCGACGACCTCATCCTCAAGGGCGGTGTACTCATGGCCGCCTTCGCTGCCCGACGTCCGACGAGGGATATCGACCTCGCGGCGATCGGCATCAGCAACGATCTGTCGGAAATCGAGCGGCGCGTACGCGACATCGTCGCCGGTGACGTCGGCGATGGTCTCACCTTCGACGAGACCTCCATCGTCGCCGAGCCCATCCGCGACGAGGCGGACTACACCGGCGTGCGGGTCAGAGTCACCGCGCTGCTCGCATCTGCGCGGATCGCCTTGCATGTGGACGTGAACTTCGGCGACCCGATCTGGCCCGCGCCGGATCGAACGACCCTGCCTCTGCTCCTCGGCGGCACCCTCGAGCTGCGCGGTTACCCCGACCACATGGTCCTGGCGGAGAAGATCGTCACTACGGTCGACCGCGGCCAGCTCACCACGCGCTGGCGCGACTTCGTCGACATCGTCGCGATCACCGACAACCGCCGGCTCGACTATGCCGATGTCCGCACCGCCATCGAGACAGTCGCCGCCCATCGCCGGGTAGATCTGCGTCCGCTGGGTCCGCTGCTTGCGGGCATGCCCGATCTCGCGCAACGCAGATGGACGGTCTGGCGAAGCAGACAGAGCGCCTCGAAGACACCACACCGGAGCTTTTCGGCGATCTGCTGCATCACTGCCTGGTCTTCATCGAACCGGTCATCGACGGCACTGCGCGCGGCCACTTATGGCACCCGTCGACGAGATCCTGGGCCACCACAAATCCATCTTCGTGAGACGACGACGGCGCAGGTCAGGGGGCGTGGGTGAGTCCGGTGAGGATGATCGAGAGGCCGCGGTCGAAAGAGGCATCGAGGTCCGCGTCCTCGTCGATGGCGCCGACGGCGCTGGCCTGGCGATGGGTCTGCGTGGACTGCGTGTGACCGAAGGTGAACAGCAACAGCGTGCGGGCCCCGTCATCGCCCACGAGATCGGCGAGCTGCTTCTCGACTCCGGAGACCCCGAGCCGGAACGCCGAGGCGGTGGCGACGACCTCGGCGCCGTCGCGGACCGCGAGCATCGAGCGCCGTAGGGCGTGGCACAGCGAACGTGCGTCGTCGCCGTCGACCTCGGACACCAGGTCATCGGCCATCAACGCCAGCAGCGTCTGCTTGTTCGGCACGTGGTGATAGAGCGCGCTGGGCTGGACGTCGAGCTCGGCCGCGACCCGGCGCATCGAGCAGAACTCCAGCCCGTAGGAGTCGAGCACGCGCAGGGCCGCGGCGACGACATCGGGGAGGCTGTTGGCCATGCGAGCATCCTATCGGGTAGCCTGAACACCGTTCAGGTGAACACTGTTCAGTTCTCGCGAGGAGACCCCATGACGACCCGCAGCCCGGTCCGTCGCCGCTCGTCGGCGGCCGACCTCGCCCTCATCACCACCTTCGCCGCGATCATCGGCGTCTGCGCGGTGCTCCCCGCGATCACCGGCGTGGCCGGGGTCCCCTTCACCCTGCAGATGTTCGGCATCTTCGTCGCCGGTGCACTGCTCGGGCCGGTCCGCGGGTTCCTCGCCGTCGTGCTCTACCTGGCCGTCGCGACCGCAGGGGTGCCGATCTTCACGCAGGGCCAGGCCGGACCGGGCGTGTGGGCCGGCACCACCGGCGGCTATCTGCTCGCCTTCCCCTTCGCCGCGCTGCTGGTCGGTGCCGCGGCCGCCCTCGTGGCACGCCGCAGCCCGGCGGTGTTCACGGTGACCGTGGCCGTCGTAGCGGCGATCGTGACGGTCGGCGTGGTCGGCACGCTCGGCACCCTCGGCATGGCCCGCGCCATGGACGTCCCCCTCGGCGTGGCCTGGGGCTATGCGACACCGTTCTTCCTGGCCGACATCGTCAAGGGCGTGATCGCCGCCGTCGTGGCCGCGGCGGTGCACCGGGCCTTCCCCCAGTTGCTCCGCGGGTAACGTCGACCCGTGATCGAGCTGCAGAGCGCGAGCGTCGTGGTCGACTCCCCCCAGGGCCCGATCACGCTGCTCGAACCGACGAGTCTGAGCCTGACCGAGCACCGGATCGGCATCATCGGCCCCAACGGATCGGGCAAGTCGACACTGGCCCGCCTGCTCAACGGTCTGGTCCTCCCGGCGGCGGGCCAGGTGCTGATCAACGGACTCGATACCGGCCACGAGGGTCGTGAGGTGCGCCGCCGGGTCGGCTTCGTCTTCACCCACCCCGACGCCCAGCTCGTCATGCCGACACCGTTGGAGGACGTGACCCTCTCGCTGCGCCGGAGCGTCGCGGACAAGCGCGAACGGCGCGAACGAGCCCGCGAGGTGCTCGCGGAGATCGGCCTCGCCGACCGCGCGGAGGTGTCGGTGCACGCGCTATCGGGCGGCCAGAAGCAACTGCTCGCCCTCGCGGGGGTGCTCGCGACCGACCCCGAGATCGTCGTGGCCGACGAGCCCACCACCCTGCTCGATCTGCGCAATGCCCGCCTCGTCGCCGACCGGCTCTTCGGGCTCCGCCAGCGACTCGTGCTCGTGACACACGATCTCGACCTCGCCCGCCGCTGCGACCGGGTCCTGGTGGTCGACGAGGCCCGGGTGGTCTTCGACGGGGCACCGGACGCCGCCGTCGATCACTACATCGCCCTGGCCGAGGCGACCCCATGACCGCACCCAGAACCGAGACGGGACGGGCATGAGCGAGCTGCTGGGCGTGTACCGCCCCGGGACGACGTTCCTGCACCGCATCGGCCCCGGACCGAAGCTGGCCTTCCTCGCACTCTGGTCGATCGCGGTCGTGATCCTGCGCGGGCCGATCGCCTCCCCGGCCTTCCTCGTCATCGCGATCGCGATCGCCGCGTGGTCCGGGCTCCACCTGCGACGGTCGCTGCGGACGATGCGCGGATTCCTCCTGATGCTCGCCCTGGTCGCGGCCTTCCAGACCTGGCAGCGCGGGCCCGAGGTCGCCATCGCGGTGGTCTCGAGTCTGCTGGCCCTCTTCCTCGTCGGCCTGGCCTTCACCGCGACGACGGCGGCCGATGACCTGCTGAGCACCGTCGAACGGCTCGTCGCTCCCCTGCGCTTCGTCGGCATCCGGCCGGAACGGATCGCCCTCGCCTTCGCGCTCGTCCTTCGCGCTCTGCCCGCCGTGCTCGATGTCGCGCGCGAGACCCGCGCGGCGGCGCGCGCCCGTGGGCTGGACCGCAGTCCGCGGGCCTTGCTCGTGCCCTTCGTCATCCGGGTCGTGGCACACGCCTACGCCACCGGCGACGCCCTCGCCGCCCGCGGCCTCGACGATTGAGGATCAGCGCCGCGTGAAGGTCAGGTGGACCACGCCGCTCGGCGAGGCGACCGCCTCGATGTCGTAACGGTCCTCGAGCCCCTCTAGGCCATCCCAGAGGCGCACGCCGCGGCCGAGCAGTACGGGCACCTGCACCACATGCATCACGTCGATCAGGTCGGCGGCCAGGAACTCACCCACGGTCGTCGGCCCACCACCGATCCGCACATCGCGGCCACCGGCCGCCTCCCGCGCGAGGGCCAAGGCATCGGCCGGAGACGCGTCGATGAAGTGGAACACGGTTCCGCCCTCCATCTCGATCGACGGCCGGGGGTGATGGGTCAGGACGAAGACCGGCGTGTGGAACGGCGGATTCGGGCCCCACCAGCCGCGCCACTCCTGCTCAGTGCCGAGGTCGGGCCACGGACCGCTGAGTGGCCAGAACTTGCCCCGTCCCATGATCTCGGCACCGATATCGTCATCCTGGTGCCGGCGAGCGAAGGCGTTGTCGAGACCCTCACCTCCTCCCGAACCGCCGAACATCGCCCGCCCGAAACCCGTGGCGAACATCCAACCGTGTAACCGCTGGCCCGCATGACCGAAGGGCGCCTCGAAGCTCAGATCCTCCCCGGTACCGAAACCGTCGAGGGAGATCGAGAGATTGTGGACACGAACCTGGGACATGGTGACGCCGCCTTCGAGTGATGTTCCACGGCGGAGCCTATCCCCGCACGGTCGAGGCGACAACGACCTCATGTGACTACCATCACGAGGGTGACCGCTCTGCGCACTCTCGTTGTCGACGACGAGCAACCGGTGCTCGACGAGCTCGTCTGGCTGCTCGAACGCGATGATCGCATCGCCGACCCGATCGCCACGGCGCACTCGGGCACCGAGGCTCTGCGCCGGCTCGAGCACGGCGACATCGACCTCGTGTTCCTCGATATCGCGATGCCGGGGCTGAGCGGCATCGAGATCGCGCGGCTGCTGGGCCGGTTCACGCAGGCTCCGCAGATCATCTTCGTCACCGCCCACGACGCGCACGCCGTCGAGGCCTTCGAGCTGCATGCCGTGGACTACCTGCTCAAACCGCTGCGCCCCGAGCGTCTCCGTGAGAGCATCCGTCGCGCCGCGGCCGAGCGCGATGCCGGAGGCGATGCCGACGACACGATCGCCGTGGAGCTCGCCGGGGTGACCCGCTTCGTGTCCCGGTCGCATGTCACCTACGTCGAGGCGCAGGGCGACTACGTGCGCCTGCATCTTCTCGACGGCACGAGCCATCTCATCCGCGCCGCTCTCACCTCGCTCGCCGACGAATGGCACGAGGCCGGGTTCCGGCGGGTCCATCGCAGCATCGTCGTCAACCGTGCGCACCTGATCGAGGCACGCTCGCAGGGCGGTGGAGCGTCGCTCGTGGTGCCGTCGGGTGAGGGAACCACCTCGGTACCGGTCTCGCGACGCCACCTCCGCGACCTCCGCGAGATGATCGGCGAGTTCAGCCCATGAGCGAGCCTCGGCGGGAGCGGATCACCAGCCCACTGACGAGCGCGCGGACCCATGTGCCACGCACGGTCCGCCAGGAGATCCACGAGTCGACTGGTGTGGGCGAGGTGTACGTGCGCAGCCTGGTCCGATCGCAGTTGCGCGCCGCGCTGACGGTCGTGGCGAGCGTGGCCCTGACGATCGGCATGCTGCCGATCGTGTTCGTGGTCTTCGGCGACCTGTCGAGGGTGACCGTCGGCGGCATCGGCCTGCCGTGGATCGTGCTCGGCATCGCCGTCTACCCGGCGGTCTTCGTCCTGGGATGGCTCTACGTCCGCTTCGCCGAGCGCGCCGAGGTCGACTTCGCCGCTCTCGTGGAGGCCTCCGCGACGGAGGAGGAGTCGTGAGCCCCGGCGCCGCGATCGCCGCGATCGTGGTGGTCACCGCCGCGACAGTGACCATCGGCGCCCTCGGCCTGCGGATCAGTCGCACCACCAGCGACTTCTATGTCGCCTCGCGATCGGTCTCGCCGGGCCTGAACAGCTCGGCGATCAGCGGCGAGTACCTGTCGGCCGCATCGTTCCTGGGCATCGCCGGTCTGGTGCTGACCTTCGGCGCCGACATGCTCTGGTACCCGATCGGCTGGACCACCGGCTATCTCCTGCTGCTCGTCTTCGTGGCGGCCCCGTTGCGGCGATCGGGGGCCTACACGATCCCGGACTTCGCCCAGCTGCGGCTGGGGTCGAGCGGGGTCCGGCTGACCTCGACCTGGCTGGTCGTGGGGGTCGGCTGGCTCTATCTGATGCCACAGTTCCAGGGGGCCGGGCTGACCGTGCAGGCCACGACCGGCGCTCCGCAGTGGGTCGGCACGGCGCTCGTCGCGGTGGTGGTGCTCGTCAACGTCGTCTCGGGAGGAATGCGCAGCATCACCTTCGTGCAGGCCTTCCAGTACTGGGTCAAGCTCACGGCGATGCTGGTGCCGCTCGCCTTCCTGGCGCTGGTGTGGCGGGCCGACGGCTCGCCCAGCCCGGTGGCCGCGGAGCAATGGTTCGCCCCGCTCGGCGCGGTCACCCCGCAGAGCCTCTATACGACCTATGCGGTCATCATCGCCACCTTCCTCGGGACGATGGGGCTGCCGCACGTGGTGGTGCGGTTCTACACCAATCCCGACGGCCGCGCGGCGCGCCGCACCACGCTGCTGGTCCTCGCGCTGCTCGGCATGTTCTACCTGCTGCCGACCGCGTACGGGGTGCTCGGACGGATCTACGCGCCCGATCTCGTGGACGCCGGCCACGCCGACACCGTGGTGTTGGAGCTGCCGGGACGGATGATCGATGGGGTCGGCGGAGACGCGCTCGCGGCGTTGCTGATGGGTGGCGCGTTCGCCGCCTTCCTCTCGACCTCGTCGGGGGTCACGATGGCGCTGGCCGGCGTGGTCGGACAGGGGCTGGGCCGGCGCGGACCATGGCGCGGGAGGCTCTCCGCGGTCGCTGCGCTGCGGTGGGCCGCCGCGGCATGTGTGACGGTGCCGCTCGCGCTCGGTCTGCTCGCGCAGCCCATCCCGGTCGCCAACTCGGTCGTTTTCGCCTTCGCCCTGGCCGCCTCGACCTTCTGTCCGCTGCTGGTCCTGGGGATCTGGTGGCGAGGCCTGACCGCGCCCGGTGCCGTCGCCGGGCTCGTGGGCGGTGGGCTCGCGGCGACGGCCGCACCTCTGCTGACCCTCACGATCGCCCCCGGGGGCTGGCTCGGAACACTCCTCGCGCAGCCAGCCGCCTGGTCGGTGCCGCTGGGCTTCGCCCTCATGATCGGCGGCTCCCTCCTGACGCGTTCACGGGTCCCGGCCGATGTGAGCCGCACGATGGTGCGCCTGCACACCCCCGAAGGCCTCCGCCTCGATCGCAGCTGATTCGCGTTGAGCCGTGGCGGTGGCGGTGGCGGTGGCGGTAGACCATCAACCTCACCCCTCCGGTGGCGGTAGACCATCAACCTGATCGGGCCTCGATGAAGTTGATCAGGTACCGCCAGCTGGCGGGTGAGGTTGACCAGGTACCGCCAGCTGACGCGAGCGCCGATCACCGCCACCCGCCGGCGCCGCACGTGAACGATCCGCTCAGAGCGGGCGGCGCGCCAGGCTGAAGATCTGGCCGGTCGGTCCCGCAGGTCCCAGACGCAACAGGTCGAGCACGAAGGACGCCACCTCCTCGGGCTCCTTGACGCGCTCGCTCGGCAGATGCTCCGGGGCCTCGCCGGGCTCGAAGAGATCCTTCGTCATCTCGGTCGCGACGGGCCCCGGCACCAGCTCGTTGACGGAGATCCCGTAGCGCCACACCTCCTGTGAGAGCGCCGCCGACAGGTAGCTCACCGCGGCCTTTGAGGCACCGTAGGCCGACATACCGGGCACGACGGAATGTCCCGCCCCCGATCCGACGAACAGGATCTGTCCCCCGCCGGCATCCTTCATCGCCTGCACGACCGGGCGAGCCGTCAGGTATGCGCCGATGGTGTTGGTCCAGATCGTGCCGATCCAGGCATCCGGATCGGAGCGCACCACGGTGCGCGAGGTCTCCACCCCGGCATTGGCGATCAGCACGTCGACGCGGCCGAAGGCCTCGATCGTGGTGGCGACCAGTCGCTCACAGGCCTCGCGGTCGTCGACATCACAGCCGACCGCCACCGCCTCATGGCCTTCCGCACGCAACTGTTCGGCGATTCGCTCCACCGCGTCGACGGAGCGCGCCGCCAGCACGACCCGCATGCCGCTACGAGCGAGTACCTCCGCACAGGACCGGCCGATTCCCCGGCTCGCCCCCGTGACGATCGCCACCTGACCCTCTGGGCTGCTCACACGACCCCTCCGTTCGCGATCCGAGTGCCGGCCGTTCCGGCAGTGGGGTGATCGGCGACCACACCCTCGTCGACCAATGTCACGATGTCCGCCGGCTCGTATCCCAGTTCGGTCAGCAGCGACCGTGTGTGCTCGCCGACGGCCGGCGCAGGCACCCCGCCGAGAGTCGGCTCGAGGGTCGACATGCGGTACGGCAACCGGATGTAACGGCCCGGCGTGCCGGTGGGAGCGCGGTCGAACCGGCCCACGACGCCGAGCCGCTCGACCACCTCGTCGCCGACCATCCCGTCGTAGTCGCGGACCGCGCCGGCCACCAGCCCGTTGCCGGTGAGCCGCTCCACGCACTCATCGGTCGTCATCGCCGAGAACGCATCGTCGAGGACCTCATGCAGGAGCGACCGATGCGCGACCCGCGCCTCCACCGTCGCGAGCCGCTCATCGGTGACCAGGTCGTGTCGACCGATGAGCTCGCAGAGCCGTGCCCAGTGCGGCGGCGTGTAGGCCGAGAGCACCACGAAGCCGTCCTTGGTGCGGATCAGGTCGGCGGCCGGAGCCGCCCCGGGTTGCCCGTTGCCGCTGCGGACCGGGGCGCGCCCCGTCACGAAATACTCGGTCACATTCGCGGCCTGGATGTTGACCGCCGTCTCGATGAGCGACAGCTCGATGTCGGCCGCGGTGCCGCCACGTTCCCGGTCGTAGAGCGCGGCGAGGATCGCCTGAGCGGCGGCCTGCGCCGTGGCGACGTCGACGACGGCGAAGCCCACCCGCTGGGGCTCCCCCGCGGCCTCGCCGGTGATCGACATGATGCCGCTCTCGGCCTGCGCGGCGATGTCGAGACCGGCACGGCGAGCGCCCGGGCCCTCCGCGCCGAAACCGCTGATCGACACATAGATCAACCGAGGATTCCGTTCCCGCAGCCCAGCAGCGTCCAGACCCATCGCCGCCATCGCCGAGGGACGTAGGTTCTGCACGACGACATCGGCATCGGCGATCAGCTCGGCCACCACCGCTCGGCCGCGAGCCGTCGAGAGGTCGACCGCGAGCGAGCGCTTGCGCCGGTTGTACGCATGGAACATGCCCTGCCCGAAGGACCCGAGGTGGCGCGTGGCCTCACCGCGCAGCGGCTCGACCTTGACGACATCGGCGCCCAGATCGGCGAGTACCGAGGTCGCCCCCGGGCCGGCGATGTACTGCGTGACGTCGACGACGCGGACCCCCGCCAGCGGACCGCTGCCAGTTCCAGCATCGCGCGTCATTCGGGCACCACCTCCACGAGCGTGCGGCCCGCGCGACGGGCGCGCATCGAGAAGACCGCCTGGGCGACGAGTCCGAGGACCAGCAGCACCCACAGGACCGCGGCGATCGGACTCGTGACGAAATACGTCACGTCGCCCTGGCTGATGAACAGTCCTTCACGCAGATACCGTTCCGCGAAGGGGCCGAGGATGAGCCCGAGCGCGAGCGGCGCCATGTGGTAGCCGTAGTGACTGAGCACATAGCCCAGCACGCCGGCGAGCACCAGCACGATGACATCGAGCATGCTGCTGTTGAGCGCATAGGTGCCGACGATCGAGACCACGGTGATGACCGAGATCAGGATGCTGCGCGGAATCTGCAGCAGGCGCACCCACACGCCGATCAGCGGCAGGTTCAGGATCACGAGCACCACATTGCCGATGTACATCGACGCGATGACGCCCCAGAAGATCTCCGGATGCTGGACCGACAGCAGCGGTCCGGGCGTGACGCCCTGGATCATCATCGCGGCCACCATCAGCGCGAGGACCGGCGTGAACGGGATGCCCAACGACAGCAGCGGCACCATGCCCGAGGTGGCTGCCGCATTGTTGGCGGCCTCCGGCGAGGCGATGCCCTCGATCGCGCCCTTGCCCAGCTGATCGCGGTTCTTGGAGAAGATCCGCTCGAACTTGTAGGCGACGAAGGTCGAGACCGTCGGCCCGGGGCCGGGCAGCAGGCCGAAGATGAAGCCGGTGATCGTGCCCCGCCCCCACGGAGCCCAGGAGCGGCGCACGTCCTCGCGGGTCGGGCGCAGGTCACGCATCCTGACCTTCTGCGGCGTCGGCAGGCGGGCGTCGTCGGCGACGAGGCGCATCACCTCGGCGATGCCGAACACGCCGACCGCCACCGCGACGACGTCGATGCCCTGCGCGAGCGCCGGGATGCCGAACTCGAGGCGATTGGTACCCGAGACGGCGTCCATGCCGACCGTGCCGAGAGCCAGCCCGATCACCATCGGGATCAGTCCGCTCGCGAGGCTGCCGCCCATGATCCGCACCAGGAAGATCAGGCCGATGACCGCGAGGGCGAGGAACTCCGGCGGACCGAAGTTGATCGCGAACTCCGCGACCGGCGGGCCGATCCAGGTGACGAGGATGACCGCGACGGTGGCGGCGATGAACGAGCCGATCGTCATGATGAACAACGCCGCTCCGGCGCGCCCTTGTCGGGTCAGCTGATAGCCGTCGACCGTCGTCATCACCGAGCTGGTCTCGCCGGGGATGTTCAGCAGCACGGAGGTGAGGGAGCCGCCGTATTGCACGCCGTAGTAGATCGCGGCGATCATGATGAGTCCCGCTACGGGGCCGAGGGTGAAGGTGAGCGGCAGGAGCACCGCGGCGCCGGCCGTCGGGCCGAGCCCGGGCAGGACGCCCACGATGGTGCCGGCCAGGCAGCCGATGAGCGCGGCGGCGAGGTTCTCCGGCGTGAGCACGACCTCGAAGCCGTAGATGAGCTGCTGCAGGATGTCCATCAGATCAGCTCATCGAGGACGGAGGCCGGCAGGTAGACGTCGAGCAGGTCGCGGAAGATCAGCGACGAGACGACCGCGAGCACGGCACCGGTGAGCAGGGCCTTCCACCAGGTTCGCTGGCCCGCGGCCCAGCTGACGGCCGTGCCGGTGATGAGCGCGCTCATCAGATAGCCGAGGGTCGGCAGCGCGATGATGCCGACCGACATCGCGGCGACGAAGATCCAGGGCTTCGGGTCGGCGGACACCGGGGGACCCGCGACGGCCGGCGCGGAACGCCGTTCCTCGACGAGGCCCGTCGCTCCGGCGAGGATCGCGAGCACGCCGACCACCAACGGGTAGAGGCCCGGGCCCGGATGGGCGAGGTCGCCGCGCTCGACACCCCAGCTGGCCGCCACGAGCCCGAACCCGCCGAGGACGGTCACCGCCGAGATGATCATGCGTCCTCGGTTGCCCCTCCCCTCGGGCGCGCTCGGGGAGGCGGTCTCCAGCGGTTCGGCCGTCATCACTGCTCCCCGCCGAACTGCTCCATGATCTGCTCGTACTGGCGCTGCACCTCGCTCATCGCCGCGGAGCTGTCGTCGATATCGAGGTAGGAGACCGGGAAGCCGATCTTGGCCATCTGATCGCCGAAGTCGCCCTTGGTCGCCGTCTCCAGCGCCTCGCTGAGCTTGTCGGCGACCTCGTCGTCGATACCGGCGGGGGCCAGCATGACGAGCTGGGCCTTCGGGATGAGATCGGTCGGCACGTCGATGGACGCCAGGGTCTCGGCATCCTCGGCGCCCTCGGCGGGCTCGTCGCCCATCGTGCCGGCGATGACGAGCTTGCCGGCGTCCACGAATCCCTGGGCGACCGGCACGGTCGTCATCGCGAGCTCGACCTGCCCGGAGGCGACGGCCTTGTTGATCTCGGCGCCGCCGCCGGTGATCGGCACCGGCACGATGTCGATGTCCGCCGCCAGGGCGAAGGCCTGGGCCGTGAGGTCATTGGAGCCGCCGGTGCCCGGGTGGGCGATGCGGATCGTGCCGGGGTTCTGCTTGGCCGCGTCGACGATATCGCCGAGCGACTGGTACGGGCTGTCCGCGGAGGCCACGATGATGAAGCGCGAGGGCGCGACGCCCCAGGTCTCCACGTCATCGGGCCCGTAGGGCAGGTCTTCGTTGATGATCGGCTGCAGGACGATATTCGAGTCGGTCGCGACGCCGATCGAGTAGCCGTCCGCCTTCGCCTTCGCGACCTCGCCGACGCCGATGGCGCCGCCACCGCCCTCCTTGTTGACCACCACGACGGAGGTGTCGAGCTCCTGCTCCAGGGCCGTGGCGAGCAGTCGGCCGGCGGTGTCGGTGCCGCCGCCCGGCGCGTAGGGGATGGTCAGCGTGATCGACTTGGTCGGATAGTCGCTCTCGGAGCCGCCCGTGCTGGTGGCACAGGCCGCCAGGGCCAGGGAGCCGATCGCGAGGGCCGAGCCGAGAGCGAGGCAACGGCGCAGGGATGAGGTCATGTCGGTGTTTCCTGTCGGTGAGGGGACTACTGGTCGAGGCGCTGGAGGGCGGCGGTAGCGTCGCGCTCCAGCGAGTCGATGATCGAGCGGACATCGGTGAGCTGGTCGAAGTAGGCGACGCTCTGGCCGGCCTCGGACTTCAGGAGCGGCTCGATGTGGTGGCGTTCGACTGCGCCGAGGAAGTCGCCGACGAGGATGTCCTGGAAGGGCATCTTCAACGGTGTGGGCGCGGCTTGGGCCTCCCACTCCTCGGTCCAGGCGGTCTTGATCTGACGTAGCGTCTTGCCGCTGTCGGCCCGTGAGCGGATCGTGTCGGCCGAGCCCGCGGCCTCGAGCTTGGCCCGGATCACCGGGTCCATCCCGTGTTCGCGGGTGAACAGCCAGGCGGTTCCCATCCAGACTCCCGCGCCCCCGAGGGCCAGTGCGGCAGCGATGTGCTCGCCACCGGCGACGCCGCCGGCCACGACCACGGGGACATCGCCGGCGAGCCGGACGATCTGCGGCACGAGGGCGAAGGTGCCGATGTCTCCGGTGTGGGCACCCGCCTCGTACCCCTGCGCGACGAGCATGTCCGCCCCCGCGGCGAGCGCACGCTCGGCGTGCTTGGGCGCTCCGACCAGGCTGATGACGGTCTTGCCGTGCTCCTTGGCCTCGGTGACCTTCGCCGGCGGCGAGCCCACGCCCATCGCCAGGATCGCGACCGGTGAGGCGAGGATCTCCGCGAACTGTCGGTCGGCCATCTCCTCGGACCGCACGAACCGCGAGCGCGTGCCCGGCAGTCCGTCATCGGGCACGCCGTACTTGTCGCGCAGGCCGGTGACGAAGGCCCGATGCTCCTCGGGGATCGCTGCCTCCATCTGCGCCCGGTCGTCGGTCTCGGGCATGCCCTGGGGGAGGACGAGGTCGATACCGAAGGGTCGTCCATCGGCCTGCTCGGTGAGCCAGGCCAGGCCGTCGCGGATCTCCTCCGGTGTGCTGCGCGTCGCGCCCCACACCCCGATGCCACCGGCCGCGGTCACCGCGGCGACGACCTCGAGGGAGTGGGAGAAACCGAAGATCGGGATCCGGGCGCCGAGACGCTCGCAGATCGTGGTGTGAAGGGCTGGATGCATGGACGTGGGCTCCTTGGATGGGGTGCTCCGAGTAGCGTCCATCACACTCGTCTAGGCTTCAATCTGTTACTAGTGCCAGTAGAGATAAGTTCTTCTTATAGCGCGAGGAGGGGAGGGCCCGTGCACACCCGGCATCTCGAGTTCTTCCTGGCGGTGACCACCTGCGGCACGTTCTCGGGGGCCGCCACGGAGCTCGGGGTCTCCCAGCCCGCCCTGTCGCAGGCCATCGCGTCCCTGGAGGGCCGGGTCGGGACCGCGCTCTTCGTTCGCTCACCTCACGGGGTGCGTCTGACGAGGGCCGGCCGGGAGTTCGAGGTGCCCGCCCGTGCCGCGCTCGCAGCCCTGCGCGATGCCGCCGACGCCGCCCGGCGGGCGGACCGCATCGAGAGCGGAGCACTCGAGATCGCCTGCCATTCCACCCTCGCCATCGACCCCACCGCCACCCTGGTCGGCCGCTTCCACCGGAATTTCAGCGACGTCACGGTGCGGGTCAGGGACGTGCCCGAGCGCGACCTCACCGAGCGGGAGCTGTTCGACCTCGGCGTGGACCTGGCGATCGTGTTCGGCGAGCTCGCCGGCCCGTCCACGACCACCGTGCCGCTGCCTCCGCTGGAGCTCGCCGCCGTGCTGCCCGGACCCGCCGATCGCACCACGACCCTCGAGGAGGTCATCGCCCACGGCCTGGTCACGACCCCGGTCGACAGCGCCTCGCGGATCTTCCTGTCCCGGCACCTGGAGTCGGCGGCGGTCGACGAGGCCGTCGCGGTCGAGGTGGAGTACACCGAGGCGATCCTGCCGCTGGTGATCAACGGCGCGGGAGCAGCCATCGTGCCCGCGCGGCATGCTGCCGCGGCCGCATCGCTGCCGGGTCTGACCGTCTGCGAGCTGGTCCCGCGCGCCGAGCTGGACGTCGCGATCGCGATGCCGACGGGTACCCCGACGGCGGCGGCCGCGGAGTTCATCTCCCTGGCGACGGAGGGGGCGAGCCGATGAGCACGGTCGCCGGCCAGCTTCCCGAACGCCGCCACCTCGAGGCCTTCCTGGCAGTGGTCGACCACGGAGGCTTCACCGCCGCCGCCCACCGGCTCGGCAAGACCCCCTCGGCGGTCGCGCAGGCGCTGCGGCAGCTGGAACGGGTCGTCGGGGCCGAGCTGTTCATCCGCTCGGCCCGCCCCTTCCGGCTCACAGTCGCCGGGCGTGCGGCCGAGCCGATCGCCCGCCGGGCGCTGCGCGACCTCGGCATGTTCTCCTCCGTGGCCTCGACCGACCCCGACTCCCTCACCGGGCGGCTCACCATCTGCACGCTGTCCACGATGTCGGCCCAACCGGTGGCGCAGCTCGTCGGCGCCTACCGGGCCCGGTACCGCGGCGTGCGCGTGGACATCACCGCCCCGCACACCCATTCGGTCACCGAGGTGCTCAACGCCGTCCGCACCCGACACGCCGATATCGGCATCACGGAGTTCCCGGTGGAGACTCGCGGCCTACGCGCGATCGAGTTCGACCGGCAGGAGTTCGTCGCCGCCCTCCCACCCGGGACAGGGCGAGAGGGCCGCCCCATCACGGCGGCGGAGTTCGCCGCCATCGGGCTGGTCGTCGGACCCTTCTTCAAGACGTCGACCGCCTATCCGCTGCTGGAGAGCGCCTTCCGCGGGATCTCCGATCACATCACCGTGCTCGCCGACCACCGTCCGTCGCTCATCCACCTCGTCGCCGAGGGCATCGGTGCGACCCTCGTCCACGGGCAACAGGCGCTCGTCGCCCGTCAGCTCGGCTGCGAGACCGTGCACTTCGAGCCCGCGCTCTACCGGCGGGCCGGGCTGGTCCATCCGGGTGAGGACCTCTCGCCCACCGCCGCCGCCTTCGTGCGGTTGTGCCAGGAGCCGCCGTTCCGCGCGGCCAGTGCTCCGCCTCCCGTCCGCCCAGCCCACCGGCAGCGGTAGGCCGTCAACCCCATCGTCACGTCATCAGGTTGACCAACTACCTCCCCCGGCGACGAAAGGTTGCTGAGGTATCGCCACGAGACGGTGCCGTTCGTCGTCTCCAGCACACCGCTCATCGCGTGATCCACGCCACACATCGGCCTCGATCGGCCCTTGGGCGACCCGCTCGCGAACGACCTGGCACGCCCCCGCGCGACGGCCCTAGCGTCGGCTCACGGCGCCATCGCCGCGCGCCGAGCCGACAACGGAAGGGGGAGCCATGGCCGAACCGATCTCACCTGAGACCCACGCCGCCTACGAGCGCATCCACGCGACCGCGGAGTTCGCCGAGCTCAAGAACAACTACCGCAGCTTCGTGCTGCCGATGACCGTGGCCTTCATGGTCTGGTACCTGTTCTACGTCATCGCATCGAACTGGATGCCCGGATTCATGAACACCCAGGTCTTCGGCACGATCAACATCGCGCTGCTCTTCGGCCTGCTGCAGTTCATCACCACCTTCGGCATCGCGTGGTGGTACGCCCGGTACTCCGCGCGCAAGATGGACCCGCTCGCCGACGATCTGCGCGACGGCTTCGAGCGGGAGGTCGGCCAGTGATCTCCACCGACGCGCTCCTCGCCGCGAGCGAGGAATCGAATCAGGCCCTGACCGCCTCGCTGTTCGGCCTCGTCGTGCTGCTCACCGTGGGCATCACCTTCTGGGCGAGCCGCAATACCAAGACCGCCGCGGACTACTACGCCGGCGGCCGCTCCTTCTCCGGTGTGCAGAACGGCTTCGCGATCGGCGGCGACTACATGTCGGCCGCCTCCTTCCTCGGCATCTCCGGGGCGATCGCGCTCTCGGGATACGACGGCTTCCTCTACTCCATCGGCTTCCTCGTCGCCTGGCTGGTCGCCCTGCTGCTGATCGCGGAGCTGCTGCGCAACTCCGGTCGCTTCACGATGGCCGACCAGCTCGCCTATCGCATGCGCCAGCGGCCGATCCGCCAGGCCGCGGCGATCTCGACCGTCGTCGTCTCGATCTTCTATCTGCTGGCTCAGATGGTCGGCGCCGGTGCCCTCGTCTCGCTGCTGCTGGGCGTGGACTCGCAGGCCGCCAAGAACATCACCATCGTGTCGGTCGGCGTGCTGATGATCTTCTATGTCGTCGTCGGCGGCATGAAGGGCACCACGTGGGTGCAGATCGTCAAGGCCGTCCTGCTGATGTTCGGCACGCTGCTGATCAGCGTCCTCGTGCTCGCGAAGTTCGGCTTCAACCTCTCCGATCTGCTCGGCACCGCCGCCGAGGCGAGCGGCAAGGGCCAGGCCTTCCTCGAGCCCGGCCTGAAGTACGGCGTGTCGACCACCAGCAAGATCGACTTCCTGTCGCTCGGCATCGCGCTCGTGCTCGGCACCGCGGGCCTCCCTCACATCCTCGTGCGGTTCTACACCGTGCCGACCGCCAAACAGGCGCGTGTCTCGGTGCTGTGGGCGATCGGCCTGATCGGCACCTTCTACCTGATGACCCTCGTCCTCGGCTTCGGTGCCGCGGCCCTGGTCACCGGCGATGCGAAGGACCAGATCGCCGCCTCGGGCGGCAACCTCGCCTCGCCGTTGCTGGCCGAGGCGATCGGCGGTGGTCCCGGTTCCCTGGGCGGCGCCGTGCTGCTGGCCCTCATCTCAGCGGTCGCCTTCGCGACGATCCTCGCGGTGGTCGCCGGGCTCACCCTGACCTCCGCCTCCTCGGTGGCCCACGACTTGTACGCCAATGTCTGGCGCAAGGGCAAGGCGACGGAGAAGGACGAGGTCAAGGTGGCGCGGATCTCCGCGTTCATCATCGGCGGTGTCGCGATCGCCCTGGCCATCCCCGGTCAGAGCCTCAACGTCGCCTTCCTGGTGGCCCTCGCCTTCGCGGTGGCGGCCTCGGCCAATCTCCCGGCCCTGCTCTACAACCTGTTCTGGAAGCGCTTCAACACCCGCGGCGCGTTGTGGAGCATCTACGGCGGCCTGATCTCGGCGGTCGGCCTGGTGTTCTTCAGCCCGGTCGTCTCCGGCAAGGTCGATCCAGACACGGGGGCCAGCCTCTCGCTCTTCCCCGCGAGCGTCGACTTCAGCTGGTTCCCGCTGGAGAACCCGGGCATCGTGTCGATCCCGCTCGGCTTCTTCCTCGGCTGGCTGGGCACCGTCACCTCCTCGGACAAGGGCTCGGTCGAGCGGTTCTCCGAGTTGGAGGTGCGCTCCCTCACCGGAGCGGGCGCGGAGAAGTGAGACCCCGGGGAGCGCCCCGTCGGGGGTGGGCGCTCCCCGGCCCCCTCGCCCCGCGGCGTGGTGTGCGACACAATCATGAACAGGAACCCATCCAAGGAGAGACATCCCGTGACCGAGACAGGCATCGACAACCTCGCCCGCGAAGATCGCGTCTTCGAGCCGCCGGCGGCGATCGCCGAGCACGCGAACGTCACGGCGGCCGCGTACGAGGAAGCCGCCGCGGACCGGCTAGGCTTCTGGCGTACGCAGGCTGAGCGGCTCGACTGGCAGACCCCGTTCACCGAGGTGCTGGACTGGAGCAACCCGCCCTTCGCGAAGTGGTTCGCCGACGGCAAGCTCAATGTCGCCTACAACTGCGTGGACCGCCACGTGGAGGCGGGCCGCGGCGACAAGGTCGCCTTCCACTTCGTGGGAGAGCCCGGCGACACCCGCACGCTCACCTATGCCGATCTGAAGGACGAGGTGAGCAAGGCGGCCAACGCGCTCACCGACCTCGGTGTGCGCGCCGGGGACCGCGTCGCGATCTACCTGCCGATGATCCCCGAGGCCGTCATCGCGATGCTCGCCTGCGCACGACTCGGCGCACCGCACACGGTCGTGTTCGGCGGCTTCAGCTCCGACGCCCTCTCCAGCCGGATCACCGACTGCGAGGCGAAGGTCGTCATCACCGCGGACGGCGGCTACCGGCGCGGCAAGCCTTCGAGCCTCAAGCCGGCGGTCGACGAGGCGCTCGGCAAGGTCGACGGCATCGTGGAGCATGTGCTGGTCGTCCGCCGCACCGGCCAGGACACCGCGATGACCGAGGGCCGCGACGTGTGGTGGGACGAGGTCGTCGACTCGGCATCACCCGAGCACACGCCCGAGGCCTTCGACGCCGAGCATCCCTTGTACGTCATGTACACCTCGGGCACCACCGGCAAGCCCAAGGGCATCCTGCACACCTCGGGCGGCTATCTGACCCAGGCCGCGTACACCTTCAACGCGGTCTTCGATCACAAGCCGGACACCGATGTCTACTGGTGCACGGCCGATATCGGCTGGGTCACCGGCCACTCGTACATCGTCTACGGACCGACGGCCGAGGGCGCCACACAGGTGCTCTACGAGGGCACGCCCGACACCCCGCACAAGGGTCGCTGGTGGGAGATCGTCGCCGAGTACGGCGTGACGCTGTTCTACACGGCTCCGACGGCGATCCGCACCTGCATGAAGTGGGGTGCCGAGATCCCCGCGGAGTTCGACCTGTCGAGCCTGCGCATCCTGGGCACCGTCGGCGAGTCGATCAACCCCGAGGCCTATGTCTGGTACCGCGAGAACATCGGCGGCAGCCGCACTCCGATCGTCGACACCTGGTGGCAGACCGAGACCGGGGCGCACATGCTCAGCCCGCTGCCGGGTGTCACCGCCGCGAAGCCGGGATCGGCGATGGGACCGCTGCCAGGCATCAGCGCGGAGGTCGTCGACGATGCCGGCAACGCCGTCGGCAACGGCCAGGGCGGCTATCTCGTGCTCACCGAGCCGTGGCCGGCGATGCTCCGGACGATCTGGGGCGACGACCAGCGCTTCATCGACACCTACTGGTCGCGGTTCGCCGATGTCTATTTCGCCGGTGACGGCGCCAAGAAGGACGAGGACGGTGCGATCTGGCTGCTCGGCCGGGTGGACGATGTGATGAACGTGTCGGGACACCGGCTGTCGACCACCGAGATCGAGTCCGCGCTGGTCTCGCACCCGAGTGTCGCCGAGGCGGCCGTGGTCGGGGCGACCGACGACACCACGGGTCAGGCAGTCGTGGCCTTCGTGATCCTGCGGGAGTCGGCCGTGGACAGCGGCGAGGAGACGGTCGCGGAGCTGCGCAACCACGTCGGCACGCAGATCGGGCCGATCGCCAAGCCGCGGCAGATCATGGTCGTGGCCGAGCTACCTAAGACCCGCTCGGGCAAGATCATGCGCCGTCTGCTGCGCGACGTGGCCGAGAACCGCGAGGTCGGCGACGCCACCACGCTCGCGGACTCCTCGGTCATGGACCAGATCACCGCCGGCATGAAGAAGGGCTCCGACGACGACTGATCCCCCGCGCGGTGGCGGTGGGTTAGGCACCTCTCACCCAGCCGGGCGGTGGGTTAGGCACCTCTCGCAACCTCGGACAGGTGCGTAACCCACCGCTCTGGCGTGGGACCGGTGCGTAACTCACCGCTCCGCGAGGCGGGGTGCCGATGCGAACGGGACCGATCCCGGTGAGGCAGACGGAGTGCTGTGCTGTCGTCACGGCCTGTTCTCGGTAGGCTCGCTCTATGAGTGAGCAGCAGCCCGTCTCGGAGGAACCCACCATCGGCCACCTCGTCGCCGATGTCACGCGCGATCTCTCCTCGCTGATCCAGCATGAGATCCAGCTGGCGAAGTCGGAGATGAAGGTCAGCGTCCGTGCCGGCGGGATGGGTGCGGCGCTGCTCGCGGTCGCCGCGTTCATCCTGCTGCTCGTGGTGATCCTCGCGTCGATCACCATCGGCTTCTTCCTGACGATGACCGGACTCCACCCCGCGTGGGCGTTCCTCATCGTCACCGGCGGCTACCTGCTCCTGGCGCTGTTACTGGCCTTCGTCGGCATCCGCCGCTTCAAGAAGGTCACCATCCCGCAGAAGACGATCGACACCACCAAGCAGATCCCCACCGCCCTCAAGGGCAAGGTCGCCTGACCCGGCCCCAGCTCCACTCGGCGAGCTGACCGAGCCGAGAGGGTCAGGCGGACCGGCGACGGCGCTGCCAGAGCGCCAGGATGCCCCGGCACGCCAGGCCGAGCACGATCGCCGCGCCGCCCGCCAGCGCGAGCTGCTCGACCCATCCGTCGAGTGATGCGGTGAAACGGTCGCCCACCGCATCGGTCAGCACCTGGCCGAACTGCGAGGACCCGGAAGCGGCACCGTCGAGCACGGCCGGCACCGTGACCCGCGTGCCGACGTAGGTCACGCCCGCGATCACGAGAGCCCCCACCCCGATCCAGGCGAGCCCGGTCGAACGATGCCGCGCGAACACGAAGCACAGCACCGCGGCGGCGCCCGCGGCCAGCAGCGTGATCGACTTCCAGGTCGGCGTGGTCTCCACGAAGCGGAGTCCCGGCGGAGCCGTGGCGACCGGCACCCGGACCTCCTCGGGAGACTCGATCGCGATGGGCAGCGCCGTCGTCACCTGCTGCAGCGCGAGGTCGACCAGCGGTGTGACATCGACCTGCAGCTGCTCGGGGATGTACCGGCCGCCGAACCACAGCTGATGACTGCGACGCTGAGAGTCGTCCCAGGCCTCGTCGAAGCCGGGCACCTCCTCGAGGGCGCCGAGTGCCTGGCTCAACTGAGCGGCCACCTGATCGCGGACCGCCTCGGGAAGATCGCCGGCGACACGCGAGGCCGCCGTGTCGGCGACCGCCTCCACGACTCGCGGATCATCGCGCAGATCGCGCACGAGCTCGACGTAACCGGTCTCCTCGGCGACATTGTCGGCGATCCAGGTCACCGGCAGGGCCACGATCCCGGCCAGCACGGCGATCACCCAGCAGATCACCGAGGTCAGGGTTCTCATCGGACACATCCTCCTGTGGACACGCGGTCGGTCGCCTCGACACCCGCCCGGGCGTTGCCCGCAGCCTGTTCGGCGGTGACGGCATAGCCCGTCGACGAGTCACTGATGGAGGCGGCGAACACGATGCCATAGACCTCGCCGGCCGCCGAGACCAGCGGTCCCCCGGAGTTGCCCGAACGCACGAGCGAGCGCACGGAGAAGGCGTCCCGCGGATGCTCTCCCTGGCCGTAGATGTCCGGCGCGCGCATCGTCGTGAGGTCGCGGATGCGCGCCGCGCGAGCGTCGAAGGGGCCGTTCTCCGGATAGCCCAGCACCGCCGCCTCGCTGCCCGCCGCTCCGGAGAGGTCGAATTGCAGATTCGGCACGTCCAGACGCTGTGTGCGCAGCACGGCGATGTCCATCTCGGCATCGAAGAGCACGGGCACGGCGTCCACCGACCGGCCGCCGATCTGGACCACCGGATCGCTGACCCCCGCGACGACGTGGGCATTGGTCATGACCCTCCCGTCGGCGTAGACGAATCCCGACCCCTCGATGCCGCGGCCGCATTCGGCCGAGCCGATGATCTTGACGACGCTGCCCGCCGCCGACCTGACCCCGGGCTGCGCGAGGGTCGCCTCGTCCGGGGGCTCCACCGAGGCGATCACCTCGGGTTCGAAGGGCTCGAGGTACCGCGGGAAGACGTCCTCGGTCAGCGACCGGCTGAAGGCCGCCAGCACATCGGAGGCCTGGGACGGCATCACCCGATCGACGCGCTCGAGGATCACCGAGGTGCGGACCGCCTGGCTCAGATACGGCAGCGAGGCTCCGCTCGCGGCGAACCCGAGTGCCCACGCCGCGCCGAGGACGGCCACGACGCCGAGGGCGGCGCCCGCGACGGCGTCGACGGACCGCCACGGCCCCTCGGTGACCCGCAGATCGCGGCCGACCAGACGCCCGAGGAACTGCCCCAGCAGCAGGAAGGCGACCACCAGCAGCAACGAGAGCAGCGGATGCGCGGCATCGCCACCGCCGAAGATCAGCGGGGCGACGATGATGCCGATCACGCCGCCGGCGACCAGCCCGATGCCCTCGATGAGGTTGACGACGAATCCGTGCACGAAGCCCGAGGCGGCGTAGAGCGCCACGAGTGCCAGCAGGATCAGGTCGAGGCTGTTCACGCCGCCGCCTCGTGGAGGATCGGTCGGTGCCGGCTCATGTCAGCGGATCTCCGGAAGCGGCCGCACCCGGGACTCGTCCCAGGGCTTCGACCAGCCGACTCGCTCGAACACCCGCGAGACGATCCCCGCGGTGAATCCCCACAGCGGGGTCTCGGTGCCGATGTCGAAGGCGGGACCCTTCCATCCCGAGGGATGCACGACGCTGAAGCGTCGTTCCGGGTCGATCAGCTCCTCGATCGGCGTCCAGAGCACCTCGGCGACCTCCGCGAGGCTCACCGGACGCAAGGTCGGGCTCCAGGAGCGCCAGTAGCCGAGCACCGGGGTCACCGCGTGATTGCTCGGCGGGATCCACAAGGTCGGCAGCTCGCCGAAGACCTGCACGGCCACCGGGTCGAGGCCGACCTCCTCCTGCGCCTCGCGAAGAGCCGTTGCAGGCGGGTCGACATCGCCGGGATCGGCGCGACCTCCGGGGAAGGAGATCTGCCCCGCGTGGTTGCGCAGCGTGCTCGCCCTCTCGGTCAACAGCAGCTCGTGGCCCCGCGGGCTCTCCGCGAACAGCATGAGCACCGCCGACGGCCGGGCGTCGGCGGGCGGATGCGGGAATCTCGGGGCGAGCTGTTCGGCCTCGACGGAGCCGGCGAGGTCGGCCAGTGGCTGGAGCCAGCCGGGCAGGGTCGTGGTCATGCGCGTCCTTGGGTCGTCACGAGCTTCTCGGCCTCGACCGGGTCGGTCGGTCCGAGGCCGTACGAGGGGCACCAGCGCGACACGGGGCAGGCGCCGCAGGCGGGGGTGCGCGCATGGCACCGGCGCCGTCCGTGCCAGATCAGCCGCTGGCACATGTCGGTCCAGTCGCGGCGGGGGAACAGGGCGCCGAGGGCGTGTTCGGCCTTGACCGGCTGCCGCGCGGTGGCCTCGTCCAGCCAGCCCAGCCGATGGGTCAGGCGCGCCACGTGCGTGTCGACGGTGATCCCGGGGATGCCGAAGGCATTGCCCAGCACGACATTGGCGGTCTTGCGACCGACTCCCGGCAACGTGACGAGGTCGTCGAGACGCGGGGGCACCTCGCCGTCGAACCGCTCGACGAGCGCCGCCGCGAGACCGAGCAGGCTGTCGGTCTTCGCCCGGAAGAACCCGGTAGGGCGGATGATCTCCTCGAGCTCCGTGCGGTCGGCTGCGGCGAGCGCTGCGGCGTCCGGGTAGGCGGCGAAGAGCGCCGGGCTGACCGCGTTGACGCGGCGGTCGGTGGTCTGCGCCGACAGCACGGTGACCACCAGCAGCTCGAAGGGCGAGGAGAAGTCGAGCTCCGGGCGGGCATCGGGATAGGTCTCGGCGAGGACCCGATCGACTTTGCGGGCGCGGCGCACCAGCGCGGTGTCGCGGCGGCCCGTGTCGGTCGTGGTCACACCGATAGCGTAGAGGTTCCGTGAAGAGGCAGCGCCCCCGAGACGAGGACCCGCCAGGATCGGCGTGGCTGTTATCCCCTGCAACCCCTGTACTGCGGGCGTTGCGTCTCCCGTCATGTGGTGGAGTGTGAAAAACTGTGACACGGACCCCACTGGGCCGTGACCGAGAAGGAAGAACCGTGACCGACGACGTACTGCGCCAAGCGCCCCTGTTCAACGGACTCGACGATGCCGCGTCGAGCGCCTTGGAGTCCTCGATGGAGTCGCTGTCGCTGAGGCGCGGCGAGATCCTCTTCAATGAGGGCGATGACGGCGACAAGCTGTACGTCGTCGTCGACGGCAAGCTCAAGCTCGGGCGCACCTCGCCCGATGGCCGCGAGAACCTGCTCGCGATCCTCGGCCCGGGTCAGATGTTCGGCGAGCTCTCCTTCTTCGACCCCGGTCCGCGTTCGGCGACTGCCACCGCGGTCACGGATGTCGAGCTGCGCAGCCTCGGTCACGATGCTCTCGGTCCGGTGCTCAACGATCACGCGGATGTCGCCAAGGCGCTGCTCCACCAGCTCGCCGGGCGCCTGCGCCGCACCAACGAGGTCGTCGGCGACCTGGTCTTCTCCGATGTCCCCGGTCGCGTCTCGAAGGCCCTGCTCGACCTGGCCGACCGTTTCGGTCGCGAGGACGAGGACGGCATCCACGTCAACCACGACCTCACGCAGGAGGAGCTCGCCCAGCTCGTCGGCGCCTCCCGCGAGACGGTCAACAAGGCCCTCGCCGACTTCGCCTCCCGCGGCTGGGTGCGCCTCGAGCCGCGCAGCGTCGTCATCCTCGATCTCGAGCGCCTCCAGAAGCGCGCCCGCTGATCCTGCTCCCGAGGGAGCGGTGACGTACGCACCCCTCAACCTCGCGAGCGGTGACTTACGCACCTCTCAATAGCGCTGACACGTGCGCAGCCCACCGCCGAGGACGCTGAGGGGTGCGTACGTCACCGCCCCAGGGATGGGGGCCCAGGGCAGAGCAGGTCAGTCGCGCAGGTAGGCGAGCTGAGCCTCGACGCTGCGTTCGGCGGCGGGCCACAGCACCGGGTCGACATCGGCGTAGACCCGCTCCACGACCTCGCGCGCCGTGGTGTCACCCTCGTCGAGCGCCGCACGTACCTGGTCGAGCCGCTCCTGGCGATGCACGATGTAGAAGTCCAGCACCGCGGCGGGATCCTCGATGACCGCACCGTGCCCAGGCAGGATCCGCCGGACCAGCCCCTCCTCGGTCATCTCGCGCAGGCGCGCGAGGGAGTCGAGGTACGGGCCGAGCGCACCGTCGGGCCACGCCACCACGGTGGTGCCTCGCCCGAGGATCGTGTCGCCGCTGAGCAGCGAGCCTTCCGCGGTGAGCGCGAGGCACAGCGAGTCCATCGTATGGCCGGGAGTCGCGACGGCCTCGATGCGCAGCCCGTCGACCTCGATGACCTCCATGTCGGCGATCGGGTCGGCATCGGAGCAGAACTGCTCGCCGATCGCGCGCGCCGGCGCACCCGTCAGCTCCCGCATCCGGTCGAAGGCCTCGGTGTGATCCCCGTGATGATGCGTGTAGAGCACCAGCCCGACCTCACCGGCTGCCTCCAGCACCGCCGCCAGATGCTCCTCATCGGCCGGACCCGGGTCGACGACGACGGATCGCCCCGCGCCCGGCTCGCGCAGGATCCACGTATTGGTGCCGTCCAGGGTCATGATGCCCGGATTGTCGGCTCGCACGACCGAGGCCCGCGCGGTCACCCGCTCACTCATGCCGCCACCTGCCAGAAAGAACAACGATAGGCAGGCCCCGGCACGAGAAACCCCATCGTTCGCTCGCTCACAAGTGCTCCTGACTGTCGGTCTGCAAGTACAGCTCCCCGTCGACCTCGACGATACGCGGCTCGATCGGCGCGACCATCCGCTTCGTGGACGCGGTGAGGATCTCATCGGCGCGGTGCTCAGCGAGCTCGCGGCAGGTGGTCACGGTAGGCGGCATCATCGCCGCGCCACCCGCGTCGACGCGCTCGAGCACCCGTGTCAGCGGCGCCCACAGGGAGCGGTCGGCCTCCCCGCTGACGCTGTTGATCCGCTGGCCCTCGGGCAGCGCCGCCACAAAGAAACGGGTGTCATAACGACGCGGCTCGAAGGCGGGGGTGATCCAGTGCGCCCAGACTCCCAGCAGATCGGCCCGGAGCACGAGGCGGTCGCGCCGCAGGAACTCCGCGAAGCCGAGCCGGTGCTCCTCCAGGTCCTCGCGGGCCCGGGTCATCTCCGGGATCGTCGTGTCCCCGAACACCGTGTCGGCGTCGGGGCCCGCCAGCAGGACGCCGGTCTCCTCGAAGGTCTCGCGCACGGCCGCGACCACGAGCGCATGGGCCAGATCCCGCGCGCAGCCGAGCCGCTCGCCGAACTCCTCGGGCGTGGGTCCCACCCAGTCGACCGACCCGAAGTCATCGTCGTGGACACCGCCGCCGGGGAACACGTACATGCCCGCCGCGAAGGCCATCGACGACTGGCGCCGCATGAGGAAGGCCTCGATCCCGTCCGCTCCGTCGCGCACCACGGCGATCGTGGCAGCATCCTTCGCCGGGACGGGTGATGCTGCCCTTGCGACGTGCTCGCGCAGGCGCTCCGGCAGCGGGATCAGCATCAGCCCACCTCGACCACGATCTCGACCTCGACCGGGGAGCCCAGCGGCAGCGCCGCGACCCCGACGGCGCTGCGGACGTGGCGGCCGGCCTCGCCGAAGGCCTGCCCGATCAGCTCGCTGGCACCGTTGGCGACCTTCGGCTGATCGGTGAAAGCCGGGTCGCTCGCCACGAACACCACGACCTTGACGACACGCACGACCTCATCGAGATCGACCTGCGATGCCACCGCGGCGATGGCGTTCAGCGCGCACTGACGGGCGGCCGAGGCGGCCTCGTCGAGCGAGACGCCCGCACCGACCGTGCCCGTCACGGCGAGCTCGCCGTCCACGAAGGGCAGCTGGCCCGAGGTGTACACATAGGCACCCGTGCGGAGCGCCGGGACATAGTCGGCCACCGGCGCCGCGACGGCGGGCACCGTCAGGCCCAGCTCGGCCAGGCGCTGCTCAACCGCGGCCACGTCAGGCCACCGGGCGCTTGAAATAGGCGACGAGGTTCTCAGGATTGGGTCCCGGCACGATCTGCACGAGCTCCCATCCGTCCTGGCCGAAATTGTCGAGGATCTGCTTCGTGGCATGCACGAGCACCGGCGCGGTCAGGTATTCCCACTTGGTCATGTGCCGACTCTAGATGATCGAGACCTGGCCCGGTCCGCGGTTTCGGCGGCTGTCGTCGGACGGGACGTGCGCGCGCCGGCAAGGGAGCGGTGGGTTACGCACCTCTCGGATGGGTGGAGACGTGCGTAACCCACCGCCCAAGCTGGCGAGAGGTGCGTAGGCCACCGCCACAACCGAGGGGCGCCTACCGGTCCCGCAGCGGGACGACCTCAGAGCGCCTACGCTCGGGGACGTGGCTCTCTCGACCCCTCTGCACATCGTGACCGGCAAGGGCGGCACCGGCAAGACCACCGTGGCGGCTGCCCTCGCGATCGCCCTGTCCTCCCAGGGAGGCCGAGTGCTCCTCTGCGAGGTCGAGGGACGGCAACAGATCGCCCAGCTCTTCGATATCGCTCCGCTGCCCTATGAGGAGCGCCCGATCGCCGGCACCGGGAGAGGAGGAGGCGAGGTCTATGCGCTCGCGGTCGACGCCGAGGCGGCACTCCTGGAGTACCTCGCCATGTACTACCGCCTCGGCCGCGCGGGCAAGGCCCTCGACCGCTTCGGGGTCATCGACTTCGCGACCACCATCGCGCCGGGCGTCCGCGACGTGCTGCTGACCGGCAAGGTCTACGAGGCGGCTCGCCGACGGACCGACGGACCCGACAGCGACTTCGTGTACGACGCGATCGTCGTGGACGCGCCGCCGACCGGTCGGATTGCCCGTTTCCTCGGGGTGAACGACGATGTCGCCGGACTCGCGAAGGTCGGACCGGTCAAGAACCAAGCCACGTCGATCATGACGATGCTGCGTTCGGAGCAGACCCGGGTCCACCTGGTGACGGTGCTGGAGGAGATGCCCGTCCAGGAGACCGTCGACGGGATCGAGGAGCTCAGCGCCGCGTCCCTCCCGATCGGGCACATCGTCGTCAACATGGTGCGCCCGAGCCTGCTCAGCGAGGAGTCGGCCGAGGCGCTGGACTCCGCGGACGTGGACGTCGACGAGGTGGCGGTCTCCCTGGCTCGCGTGAGCCTCCCCTCCGCGGCGGCACAGGACCTTCTCGACGAGGGCAGCGCGCACCTCGAGCGTCAACGACTGCAGGACGAGCAGGACTCCCTGCTGGCCGCGACCGGACGCGACATCGTGCACCTGCCGCGGCTCGCCGATGGCATCGACCTCGGTGCCCTCTACGATCTCGCCGACGACCTCGAGGAGATGACGCGATGACCCGGCCCGCTCAGACCCGGCCGCGACCCGCCGCGCGCCGCGCACGACAGGCACGCCGCGGCACGGCACCCGCCCTCGACGTCGACCGGCTCATCGACGACGAGCGCACGCAGATCGTGGTCTGCTGCGGCTCAGGGGGCGTCGGCAAGACCACCTCGGCCGCCGCGATCGCACTGCGCGCCGCCGAGCGCGGGCGCCGCGTCTGCGTGCTCACGATCGATCCCGCCCGCCGGCTCGCCCAGTCGATGGGACTGACCGAGCTGGACAACACGCCGCGGCCCGTCGACGGCATCGACACGAGCGCAGGCGGTTCCCTCGACGCGATGATGCTCGACATGAAGCGCACCTTCGACGATGTCGTCGAGGCCCACGCGTCGCCGGAGAAGGCACAGCAGATCCTGCAGAACCCGTTCTACGTGGCGCTCTCGAGTTCCTTCGCCGGCACCCAGGAGTACATGGCGATGGAGCGACTCGGACAGCTGCACGCCGAGGGGCGCTGGGATCTCATCGTCGTCGACACGCCGCCCTCACGGTCCGCGCTGGACTTCCTCGACGCCCCGGAGCGGCTCTCATCCATGCTGGACGGCCGCTTCATCCGGCTGATGCTCGCTCCGGCCAAGGGCCCGGCCCGGTTCCTGACCGCGGGCTTCGGCGTCGTGACGGCGGCGCTCAACAAGGTGATCGGCGCCCAGATCCTCACCGACATGCAGACCTTCATCGCCGCCTTCGACACGCTCTTCGGCGGCTTCCGTCAGCGCGCCGAGGCCACCTACGCCCTCTTGCAGGCCGAGGAGACCGCCTTTCTGGTGGTCGCGGTGCCCGATGACGCGCCCATGCGCGAGGCCGCGTACTTCGTGGAGCGGTTGGAGGCCGATGAGATGCCCTTGGCCGGGCTCGTCGTCAACCGCTGTCACGACGAACGGGCAGCGGGCATCACCGCCGCCGACGCCGAGTCGGCATCGCCCCGGCTCGCCTCGGGCTCCGCGACCGACCGGTTGACCTCGGATCTGCTGGCCGTGCACGCCGATCGTGTCCGGCTCGCGGCTCGCGAGGGCCGGGTACGGCGTCGCTTCGCCGCCGCTCACGGCGATGTCGCCACGGCGGTCGTTCCCGCCCTCTCCACCGATGTGCACGATCTCGACGGCCTACGAACGATCGCGGAGCACCTCACCGCAGCGCGCTGAGCGCCCGGCGGATCGGTCAGCGGGCCGCTTGCCGGCTCGCGCCGCGCTCGCGCTCCGCAGCGGCGGGCTTCAGCACCTCGTGCCATCGGGTCACGTGGGGCTTGCGGCGCAGGAGGGCGCGGCGCTCCCGTTCGGTCATGCCGCCCCAGACGCCCCACTCGATCCGGTGATCGAGCGCCTCGGCAAGGCACTCGGCGGTGACCTCGCAGGTATTGCACAACTGCTTGGCGCGGTTCTGCTCCGCACCCTGGACGAAGAGATCGTCCGGACGACCGAGGCACGCGGCCTCCTGGGCCCACTGGGCATTCCACATGGTCGAACCCTTCCCGAGAGATCGGTCACCAGCGACCGAAGTGATTCGTCCGGATCAGCCTAAGGGGAGAACGCTGTCCAGTTGAGATGCGGGGGGATGGTTCGTCATAGTCCGAATGGGCCATCTTCGATGTTCCATCGACGGCGATCCGCTGCGCACACGGGAAGACGACCTGCCCGCCGCGGTGCCGCCGAGACATTGGCGACGTCGCTTATCCTCGATGCATGGCATGGCGAGATATCGAGTCGACGATGAAGAAGGCCGCGCAGACGCAGCCCAAGGCCGGCTCCACCTCGTCCGCGCTGTTCTCCATCGCGCGACTCTCCGCCCTCGCCGGCCTGATCGTGGCAGCGGTGGCGGTCCCCGCGGCGACCGCCGCGACCATGACCACGCGCGAGGTCACCAAGGACGTCATGGAGCTCCCCCTCACCCTCGAGGACGTCCCCAATCCGCAGACCACCGAGCTGTTCGCGTCCAATGGCGACCGACTGGCGTACTTCTACGAGGAGAACCGTCAGGACATCCCCCTCGACGAGATCGCGCCGGTGATGCAGGACGCCATCATCTCGATCGAGGACTACCGGTTCTATGAGCACGGCGCCCTCGACCTCCAGGGCACCCTGCGCGCGCTCGTCAACAACGCGGGAGGAGGCGGGACTCAGGGCGGCTCGACGCTGACCCAGCAGCTCGTCAAGCTCACCACGCTCCAGCAGGCGACCACCGCCGAGCAGCGCGCGGCCGCGGTGGAGACGACGGCGGCCCGCAAGGTCCGCGAGCTCAAGCTCGCGATCAACTTCGAGGAGAAGTACACCAAGGACGAGATCCTCGAGCGCTATCTCAACATCGCCTACTTCGGCAGCGGCGCCTATGGCGTCAACGCGGCGGCACAGCGGTACTTCTCCGTCTCACCGGCCGAGCTCACGGCCGGACAGGCCGCGTTGATCGCCGGCCTGGTCCAGAACCCGGTCCAGTTCGACCCCCGGGTCTATCCCGAGCGGGCCCTCCAACGCCGCAACACCGTCTTGGCCGTCATGGCCCAGCGAGGCAAGATCAGCGCCGACGAGGCCACGCAGCTCAGCGAGGAGCCGCTCGGGCTCAATGAGACGGAGTTCGCCAACGGCTGCTACGGCTCGGTGGCGGCCTTCTCCTGCGATTACATCCAGCGGCTCCTGCTGGAGGAGCCCGCCCTCGGCGACACCCGCGACGAACGGCTGCGGCAGCTTCAGCGCGGTGGCCTCACGATCAAGTCCAATATCGACATCGGCATGCAGAACGCGGCCAACGCGGCCGCTTCCGATCACGTCGACCCCACCGATCAGGCGATCGGCGCGCTGGCGATGATCGAGCCGGGCACCGGCAAGGTCCGTGCCCTCGCCCAATCGCGGCCGATGGGCGACAATGCCGAGGCCGGCCAGTCCTATCTGAACTACACCGTCCCCAAGCAGTGGGGCGATGCCAACGGCTTCCAGGCCGGATCGACCTTCAAGATGTTCACCGTGGCAGCGGCCCTCCGCAAGGGCATCCCGGTCACCAAGAGCTACAACTCGCCGCAGAACATGACGATGCCGGCGGGCAGCTACTTCACCTGCGAGGGCAACGGCGTCGGCCCGTGGCCGCTGGCCAACTCGACCGGCGCGGGCACCTTCAACATGTACACCGGGACGCGGCAGTCGGTGAACACCTACTTCTCGCAGCTCGAGCGCGACGCCGGCCTGTGCGAGACGGTCTCCATGGCCGAGGCGATGGGCATCCAGGTGCCCGATCAGGACAAGGTCGGCCCGTTCACGCTCGGCGCCACCGATGTCAGCCCGCTCGACCTGGCCGCCGCCTACGCGGTGCCGGCCTCCGGCGGCATGTACTGCAAGCCGCAGCCGATCGACGAGATCCTCGACCGTCAGGGCAATGTCGTCAAGAAGTACGAGCCCGAGTGCGATCGCGTGCTGACCGATGAGGAGGCCGCGCAGATCAACGACATCCTGCGCGGCGTGCAGGAGCCGGGCGGCTTCGGTTATCAGACCGCCGGCCTGTCGATCCCCTCGGCGGCCAAGACCGGTACCACCAACGACACCATGAGCGTCACCTACGCCGGCTACACCCCCGAGCTCGCCACGGCGGCGATGATCGCCGGCGCCAACCAGCAGGGACAGCCGCACGATCTGCGCGGCGTCGTCATCAAGGGGCGCGTGCCGGGCGGCATCGCCTCGGGCTCCGGCCTCGCCGGACCGATGTGGGGCCAGGCGATGCGCGCGATCCAGGGGCAGCTCGCTCCGGTGGACTTCGCTCCGCCGCCGCGACGTCAGCCGGCCAACCGGCCTCCGCCGCGTCCGGCCGAGGAGGCCCCGCAGCCCGATGACGGCGGCGACGACGACTGACTCCGCTCCGGCGGTGGCTCACCACTCACCGTCGGGCGCCCCCGCCAGCGGGCGGTGAGCTGTCACCCACTCCGACCGATCTGGTGGGTGATAGCTCACCGATAACGCACGTGACCCGATCGCGGTACGCCATCGCCCACCAGATGGCCCCGTCGACCCGTCCCGCTCTCGCAGCGGTGGAGAGGCGACCATCCCCGCAAGGCGACGGACGCTGCCGCACCGCTCACCAGCGTGAACGGACGCCTCGCCACCGCCCGGCGTCAGCTGGTCAGCTGGCGGCGCACCTCGGCGGCGACCTGCGCACCATCGGCGCGGCCCTTGGTCTGCGGTGTCACGACGCCCATGACCTTGCCCATCGCCTTCATGCCCTCACCCGCGGCACCGGTCTGCTCGACCGCCGCGGCGACCAGGTCGCGAATCTCGTCCTCACTCAGCTGAGCGGGCAGGAAGTCCGCGATCACGGCGGCCTCGTCGCGCTCCTTCTGCGCCAGCTCGGGCCGGTTGCCGTCATCGAAGGCCTCGGCCGCCTCCCGGCGCTTCTTGCTCTCGGTCGCCAGCACGGCGATGACATCCTCGTCGCTCAGCTCCCGCGCCTCGGACCCGGCGACCTCGGCATTGGTGATGGCCGTGAGCACCATGCGGATGGTGGAGGAACGCAGGGAATCGCGAGCCTTCATGGCCGTGGTGAGTTCCGCGCGGAGGCGGTCCTTGAGAGCTGACATGACTCCAGTATGACGGCACGGCCCCGTCCCTCCCGGGGACGGAGCCGTGCTGCCCGGGCCGGGGTCAGGCGCGCGGTTCCCAGCGGAAGAACCGGCGGGCCAGCTCGATGCCGATGACGGTCCAGATCACGAGTCCGGCTGCCGCGGTCAGGGCCGACCCCGGGGTCGGCACGTCGAATGCCATGCGCGCGAAGGTGACGATCGCGCCACCGGGCGTGAGATCCATCAGCTGGCTGTCCGCGAACGGGGTCGCGAAGACCGAGCCGATGACGAAGAGGAAGTACGGGACCGTCGTCATCTGCGCGGCCGAGGCATTCGGGGTCACCGATGCGGTACCGAGGCCCATCGCGAGACAGGAGATGATCGATCCGAGGGCCGCGCTCACGATCCACCAGGGCTCCGAGGGAACCTCGAAGCCGATGATCGCCAGCACCACCACGACCACGATCATCTGTGCCACGCAGAGCAGCGCCGTCGGCAGTGTGATCCCGGCGAAGATCGCCACATCGCTACTCTCCCCGGAGCGCAGCCGCTTGAGGTAGAGGTCCTGTCGCCGCGAGACGGCGGTCAGCGTGACGGTCATGTACACCGTCATGCTGGAGAAGATCGCCACCATGATCGAGGTCAGACCCGCGGCCGCCATCGGCCCCTCGGCGTCCTGAATGAGATAGAGCGCGGTCAGCGCTAACGGAAAGAGCGTGGCGCTGAACAGCACCGTCTTGTTGCGGGCGATCAGCTTCCCCTCGGTACGGGCGATCACCGTGGTCTGCTGTGCGGTACTCATGCCGTCACCTCCTGCTTCTGTTCGCCGGCCGCGATCTGCGCGAACACATCGCTCAGCGAGGCCTGGCTGACCGTGATGTTGTCGAGGCGGTGGCCATGGGACTCGGCCCACCCGAGGAGACGCACGAGCGCCTGTTGCGCATCGACGACATCGAGCACGAGCCCGTCGCGCCCCACCGTCTCCAGATGCCGCGGTCCGATGACGGTGCGCAGTGCGCGGTCGATGTCGGCACTGGAGACGCCCTCGGGCCGCCGGAAGGAGATCCGCGTCGGCCGGTCGTCGACCAGTTCGGCGAGGGTGCCCTCGACGGCGATCCGGCCGGCGTGCATGATCGCGATGCGATCGGCGAGGCGTTCGGCCTCCTCGAGGTAGTGGGTCGTCAGGACGATCGTCGTGCCCGACCCGCGCAGCGTCTCGATGAGGTCCCAGGTGCGACGACGCGACTCCGGGTCGAGGCCGGTCGTCGGCTCGTCGAGGAAGACCAGATCGGGCCGGGTGACGGTCGCCAGCACCAGATCGAGGCGGCGCTTCTGTCCGCCGGAGAGCTGCACCACGCGAGTGTCGGCCCGGTCGGCCAGGTCGAGACGATCCATCGCCTCGGCCACGGTGTCGGCGCGCCGGTGCTTCTCCCCCAGCGGCGAGGAGGACAGCGCGAGCCACATGTCGATGGTCTCGACGACGGTCAGTTCCCCGGCGAAACCGCTCTCCTGGAGCATGATCCCCAGGCGCGGGCGCACACGGGGACGCTCGGTGTAGGGATCGTGACCGAGGACGCTCAGCGAGCCGCCGCTGGCGCGTCGGTGACCCTCTAAGGTCTCCATCGTGGTGGTCTTGCCGGCGCCGTTGGTGCCGAGCAGGGCGAACATCTCGCCGGTGCGGATCTCCAGGTCGATCCCCCGCACGGCCTCGAAGTCGCCGTACGCGCAGCGCAGGTCGTGTGCCTGGATCGCGAGGTCGGTTGTCGTGGTCATGTCTCCAGCCTCACCGCTCAGAGCACCCGGCCGTAGTGTGCGGCCGTCACCGTTTCCGATGACATATGTCATCGCCGATCTGCACTACGGTTGAGGGCGATGACCGAGCCGCTGCCCGTCTCCGACGATCTCGACCGCCCGCCCCGCCGCGACAGCTTCCAGCAGACGTGGCGGTACAACTACTGGTCGTTGTGGATCTACCTCGGGTTCGGCTCCTTCGGGGCGCTCGCCAATGCGCTCAGTCTCGCGCCCTTCGGCACGACGCGACGCGTCCTGGTCGTCGCGCTGATGGCGGCGATCATCGGCTGGGCAGGATGGTGGGTGCGCTCCCTGATCGTCGGTCGCGGACGGCAGGTGATCCCGCGGATCGCCTTCCTCGGCGCTGCGGTGCTGGCGATCGTCTTCGTCGTCGTCAGCAGCTGGGACCCGTCATCGCCGATCGGCTACCTGCTGGTCCCCTGGGCCGCCGCCACTGTGCTGGGCCTCGACTTCGACCGCGCGCGATATGTGCTGTGGCTGATCGTCTGGGCGGTGGCACTCGCAGCGCTGCGATGCGGCGTGTTCGTGGTCAGCGGCGGCGACCTCGGCGACTATCTGCCGGATGACTTCGCCGCCTGGTATCTGCTCGGATTCTTCTGCCTCTTCCTCCCGTCCGCGGCGTGGATCCAGATGTGGGTCTGGGAGCTGACGATCGACGTTCGCGATGCCGGCAACACCCGCGCCGAGCTCGCGCGGGTGCGCGAGCGGCTGCGCTTCGCGGCGGACCTCCACGACATCCAGGGCCATCACCTGCAGGTCCTCGCGCTCAAGACCGAGCTGGCCGAGCGCCTCATCGACCGCGACCCCGAGGAGGCCCGCCGCACCATCCACGAGGCGCAGCAGATCGCCCGCACCGCGCTGGAGGAGACCCGCACCCTCGCCCAGGGGTACCGGCAGGTCTCGTTGCGCGACGAGATCGTGAACGCGGCCTCGGTGCTGGAGGCCGCCGGTGCTGTCGTCGACGTGGACATTCCCGATGGCCTCGACGATCCGTTGCTCGCCACGGCCTTGCGCGAGGCGACCACCAATATCCTGCGACACAGCAACGCCGTCCGGGTCAGCATCACCGGCTCGGTCGATCCGCCGACGCTGCGGGTGGTCAACGACGGCGTCACGGGCACGTCCGCCAACCCCGGCTCAGGCCTCGCCTCCCTCGCCGAACGTTTCGCCGCCGCCGGGGGCGATCTGCGCACCGCGCACACCGAGGACCGGTTCGAGCTCGTCGCGATCGGCAGTGACACGTGATCCGACTGGTGGTCGCCGATGACGAGGAGATGATCCGCACCGCCATCGTCTCTCTGCTGGCGATGGAGGACGATCTCGACATCGTCGCGCAGAGCGACAATGGCGCCGACGCGGTCGCGCTCGCCCGCACACATGGACCCGACGTGGTGCTGCTCGACCTGGAGATGCCTCCGACGGACGGGATCGAGGCCGCTCGTCAGATCCTCGGCTCAGTGGACACGCACATCGTGTTGATGACGCGTCACGCTCGCCCCGGCGTGCTGCGACGGGCGATGGCGGCCGGCATCACCGGCTTCGTACCGAAGTCGACACCGGTCGAGCGACTGGCCGTCGTCGTACGCGATATCGCGGCGGGCCGACGCTACGTCGATCCCGACCTCGCCGCGCAGGCCCTCAACAGCGAGGCGTGTCCGCTGACCGATCGCGAGCTGGACGCCCTGCGGCTCACCCGCACCCACCTGCCGGTCCAGCAGATCGCCGCGACACTGCATCTGGCGGAGGGCACCGTGCGCAACTACCTGTCATCGGCGATGACCAAGACCGGCACGGACTCCCGTCACGCCGCCGCCGACATCGCCTGGCAGCACGGGTGGATCTGAGCGGCCAACTCTGGCGGTACGTCATCAACCTCACCTCCCGTGTGGCGGTAGCTGATCAACCTCATCCCCCCGGATAACGTTGCTGACTTACCGCCGCGAGATCGGAAGGGTTGAAGGTCTACCGCCACCGGGTGAGACGATGAGGCCAGCCGGACCTCCAGCCGATCAGTAGGCTGAACGGGTGCCGACCGCCCGCTCTCTCGCCCTCGCCGCGCCCTTCGTCGCCGGTGCCGCGACGCTCGCCTACGGCGCGTTGTACGAGGTCCGGGCGTTCACGCTGCGACGATTCACCGTCCCGGTCCTCGAACCGGGCTCCCGTCCCTTGCGCGTCCTGCACCTGTCCGATGCGCACATGCTCCCCGGCCAGCATCGCAAGGCGGAGTGGCTGCGCGGGCTCGCCGCGCTCGAGCCTGACCTCGTCGTCAACACCGGCGACAACATCGCCCATCTCGACGCCGCGCCGGCCGTCCTCGACGCCTACGGCGATCTGCTCGACCTACCCGGCGTGTTCGTCTTCGGCTCGAACGACTACTTCTCCCCCCGGCGGAAGAGCCCCCTCGCCTATCTGCGGGGAGGGAGCGGAACCCAGGCCGGGGGTGACTGGGAGCGTCCCCGGGACATGCCCTTCGAGGAGCTCCGTTCTGCCTTCACGAACCGCGGCTGGCTCGACCTGTCGAATCGCCACGACGATCTCACCGTCGACGGCCGGCGACTCGCCTTCGTCGGGGTCGACGATCCGCACCTGGAGTACGACGAGCTCGACGATCTGCCCGCCGACCCCTCCGCCGATCTGGCCATCGGCGTCGCCCATGCGCCGTACCTGCGTGTCCTGGACCGCTGGAACCGCTCGGGCTACCCGCTGATCCTCGCCGGCCATACCCACGGCGGCCAGCTGTGCTTGCCGGGCTGGGGGGCGCTGGTCACCAACTGCGATCTCGACACCCGCCGCGCCAAAGGTCTCCACCAGCACCGGACACCCGGTCACGACGCCTCGTGGATGCACGTCTCCGCAGGCCTCGGCACCTCGCCCTACGCCCCGATCCGCGTCGCGTGCCGACCCGAGGCAACGCTCTTGACCCTCACTGGGTAGACTCGATGAGGTTCGAGCAATCGAATCGGCCACGGGGTGTGGCGCAGCTTGGTAGCGCGCGTCGTTCGGGACGACGAGGCCGCAGGTTCAAATCCTGTCACCCCGACGCTTTGTCTCAGGACATAGAAGCCTCCGAACCCTCAGGGTTCGGAGGCTTCGTCGTTCTCCGGGCGCGGACGAGCGGGACGACGACACCTCCGGTGAGCGACGCACCCCTCACGCCGTCTGAGACGTGCGTACATCACCGCCACTCCCTGCGCTCCCCACGCGGATTCCTCGGACCCCCGCGACTCGTGCGATATGCCACACTGCTGATATGGCCGAGAAGGACGACGCCCCTCGCGTGAAGAAGGTCGTCGTCCGTCGTGTCACCCGCGAGCAGCCCAGCCCGGAGAAGCCGGCACCGGAACGGACCCGCACCCTCACACGACCTCGTGTTCCACGCCGCGAGCGCGAGGAACGACCACCGCGGCCGCCACGCGTCCCCTTGCGTCAACGCGCTGCCGCCGTCACCCGCCGGAGCGCTGCGGGCGCCAGACTCGGACTCGATCTGCTGATCGGCGAGGTTCGTGCGCTGCGCTGGCCGGCCTGGCCGCCGAGCGTCACTGCCGCGGTCGTCGGTGCCGCGGCCGGGCTCCTCCTGGCAGCGCTCGGCGCGGTCACCACCTGGGGCGTCTCCGGTGTCCGCGCCGTCGCGGGAGGAGCAGGAGGAGCCGGACTCCTTCTCATCGTCCTTCTGCTCCTCCTCGTCGTGACCGCCAGCGCCGTCTTCCTGCGCTGGATCGGGTTCCGGCGACCGTGGACCGTGCCCGCCCTCGGCATGATCGCCCTCCTGACACTGGTGCTCGCCTTCTTCCTCGGGCCGGCCGGGTCCGCCTGGGCCCTCCTACTCCTCCCCCTCCTCGGTGCCGGATGCTTCGCCGCCGCCGACCGAGTCCTGTCCATGGCCGCCGACGCCCCTGGAGATGATGACGAGTGACCGCACCCGTGCTCTGGCAGCCGCCATTGGATGGATCGAGCCGGCTGGAGCGCTTCCAGCGTTGGCTGCGGGAGACCGGCATCGTCGACACCGGCGACTACGAGGCGCTGTGGCACTGGTCCACCACCGATCTCGACGGCTTCTGGTCGGCGGTGTGGCGCTACCTGGAGATCCCCGCCGATGGCGACCCCGCCGTGGCCCTCGCCGATGACTCGATGCCCGGCGCCCGCTGGTTCCCGGATATCACCGTGAACTACGCCGAGGCGATGCTGCGCCTGCCCGGACGCGCCGACGACGACGTGGTGGTGCTGGCCCGTTCGCAGTCGCGCGGGGACGTGGCGCTCACCGCCGCCGAGCTCCGCGATCAGGTGGCCCGGGCACGGGCCGGACTCCTTCGTGCGGGTGTGCGGCGTGGTGATCGGGTGGCAGCGTACGCCCCCAATATCCCCGAGACCCTCGTGCTGATGCTCGCCGCGGCGAGCATCGGGGCGATCTTCTCCTCCTGTGCCCCGGAGTTCGGCACCCAGAGCGTCATCGACCGCTGGCGGCAGACCGAACCGGTGCTGCTGCTCACCGTGGACGGCTATCGGTACGGCGCCAAGGCCATCGATCGCCGCGCCGAGGTCGAGACCATCCGCGAGGCATTGCCGAGCATCCGCACGACCGTCTGGTTGCCCTATCTCGATGCCGCGGCCACACCCCCGGATCAGTCCATCAGCTGGGCCGAGTTCACGTCGGAGACCGGACCGTTGGAGTTCGAGCGGCTGTCCTTCGACGCACCGTTGTACGTCCTGTTCTCCTCGGGCACCACCGGCCTGCCGAAGCCCATCGTGCACGGCCATGGCGGCATCACGGTCGAGCACCTGAAGGCGCTGGCACTGCAGAACGATCTCGGCCCGGAGGACCGCTTCTTCTGGTTCTCCACGACCGGGTGGATGATGTGGAATCTCCTCGTCTCGGGGCTGGGTGCCGGTGCCACGATCGTGATGTTCGACGGCAACCCGGGCGCTCCCGATCTCGGGGAGCTCTGGCGCATGGCCGATGATCTCGACGTCACCTATTTCGGCACCAGCGCGCCCTATCTCCTCGAATGCCGCAAGCAGGGGCTCCACCCGGCGCGCGACCACGATCTGTCGGCGCTACGGACGATCGGGTCGACCGGTGCGCCGCTGCCGGCCGAGGGATTCTGGTGGGCGCACGAGGAGTTCGGGTCCGAGGTCCAGGTGTGCTCGTTGTCGGGCGGCACGGACACGTGCGCGGCCTTCGTCGGCTCCGCACCCACCGTGCCGGTCTACGCGGGCGAGATCTCCTGTCGCTGCCTCGGGGCGGCGGTCGAGGCCTACAACGAGGACGGCCGGCCGGTGATCGGACAGCTCGGCGAACTCGTCATCACCCGACCGATGCCGTCCTTCCCGATCGGCTTCTGGGGCGATGACGACGGATCGCGCTACCGCGCCGCCTATTTCGAGGACATCCCGGGCGTGTGGCGTCACGGCGACTGGATCTCGATCACCGACTACGGCAGCAGTGTCATCACCGGCCGCAGCGATGCGACGCTGAACCGGGGTGGCGTGCGCCTGGGAACCTCGGAGTTCTACGTCGTCGTCGAGTCGCTGCCGGAGATCGCCGACAGTCTCGTGGTGCATCTGGAGGACGCCGAGGGCGGCGCCGGGCGGCTGCTGCTCTTCGTGACACTCAGCGAGGGGGCCGTGCTCGACGAGGAGCTCCGCCGGCGCATCGGATCGGAGCTACGCAGCCGGCTCTCACCGCGCCACGTTCCCGATGAGATCCACCAGGTCCGGGGCGCCCCACGCACCCTGTCGGGCAAGAAGCTCGAGGTGCCGGTCAAGAAGATCCTGCGCGGCACACCGGTCGACGACGCCGCGGCCAAGGGCGCTCTCCAGAACCCCGAGGTCCTCGACGACTACACCGCCTTCACCTGATCCGCTCCCGTGCGACTTTCGCCGGGTTTCGGCCCTCCGTCAGCCGAAAAAAGGGCCACAACCCGGCAAAAGCTGGACCCGGAGGGTCAGACGAGGAGTTCGGCGATCTGGATGGTGTTGAGGGCGGCGCCCTTGCGGAGATTGTCGCCAGCTACGAAGAGCACGAGACCGCGCTGTCCGGGGACCGACTGATCCTGACGGATGCGGCCGACGAGGCTCTCATCGCGGCCGGCGGCCTCCAACGGGGTCGGCACGTCGGTGAGCGTGACACCGGGGGCCGCGGCCAGGATCTCCTCGGCCCGCTCCGGCGAGATGTCCCGAGAGAACTCCGCATTGATCGACAGCGAGTGACCGGTGAAGACCGGCACGCGCACGCACGTACCTGCCACCAGGAGCTCGGGGATGCCGAGGATCTTGCGGCTCTCGTTGCGGAGCTTCTGCTCCTCGTCGGTCTCGTTCGAGCCGTCGTCGACGACCGAACCGGCCATCGGCAACACGTTGAACGCGATCGGCGCGACGTACTTGACCGGATCGGGGAAGGCGACGGCACGGCCGTCGTGGGTCAGCGCATCGGCCTTCTCGACCACCGCGAGCGCCTGACCATGCAGCTCCTCGACGCCGGCCAGACCCGATCCCGACACCGCCTGGTAGCTGCTGACGACCAGTCGCTCGAGACCCGCCTCCTCGTGCAGCGGCCTGAGCACGGGCATCGCGGCCATCGTGGTGCAGTTGGGGTTGGCGATGATGCCGCGCCCGCCGGGACCGTCGGCGGACGGGATGTCGCCGGGGTTGACCTCGCTGACGACCAGCGGGATCGACGGATCCTTGCGCCAGGCGGAGCTATTGTCGATGACCGTGACACCCGCCTCCGCGAAGCGCGGGGCCTGCACCTTGCTCATCGTGGCACCGGCGGAGAACAGCGCGATGTCGAGCCCGGACGGATCGGCGGTAGCCGCATCCTCGACGACGATCTCACCGCCCTTCCACGGCAGCGTGGTTCCGGCCGATCGACTGGACGCGAAGAAGCGCACCTCGTCGGCCGGGAAATCGCGATCCTCCAGCAGCTGGCGCATGACGGCGCCGACCTGCCCGGTCGCGCCGACGACTCCGATCGAGAGGCTCATCGTCCGCTCCCTCCGTACACCACGGCCTCGACCTCGCCGGTCCCGAGGCCGAAGGCCTCGTGGGCGGCGCGTACGGCCGTGTCGACATGGGTCTCGGATACCGTCACCGAGATCCGGATCTCCGAGGTGGAGATCATGGCGATGTTGACACCGGCTGCCGCCAGCGCCTCGAAGAAGGTGGCGGTGATGCCCGGCTGCGAGCGCATGCCGGCACCGATGATCGACACCTTGCCGACGCTGTCGTCGTAGAGCAGCCGCTCGAAGCCGACCTGGTCCTTCAGCCGCGCGAGCGCGGTCATCGCCGTCTGCCCGTCGGCCCGCGGCAGCGTGAAGGAGATATCGGTGAGCGCGGTGGCCGAGGCCGACACGTTCTGCACGATCATGTCGATATTGATCTCGGCATCGCCGAGGGCACGCAGGATCGCAGCGGCCTCGCCCGGTCGGTCCGGGACGCCGACCACGGTGATCTTGGCCTCGCTGCGATCGTGCGCGACGCCGGAGATGATGGCCTGCTCCATATCGGAGTCACCTTCCTGCTCGAGGTGCCGCGCGACCTGATCGGCGGCGACGACCCACGTGCCGGTCTTCTCCGAGAAGGAGGAGCGCACGTGGATGGGCATGTCATTGCGGCGGGCGTACTCGACGCACCGCAGGTGGAGGATCTTGGCCCCGTTGGCGGCCATCTCGAGCGTCTCCTCGTAGGAGATCGCCCGGATGCGCCGGGCCTTCGGCTCGATCCGCGGATCGGCGGTGAAGATGCCGTCGACATCGGTGTAGATCTCGCAGACATCGGCCTTCAGCGCCGCGGCGAGCGCCACCGCCGTGGTGTCGGAGCCTCCGCGGCCGAGCGTGGTGATGTCCTTGGTGGTCTGCGAGACGCCCTGGAAGCCGGCCACGATGACCACGGCGCCCTCGTCCAGCGCATTCTGCAGACGCCCGGGGGTGACGTCGATGATCTTGGCGCGGCCGTGGGAGTCGTCGGTGATGACGCCGGCCTGCGAGCCGGTGAACGAGCGCGCCTCCTGGCCGAGGTTGCCGATCGCCATCGCGAGGAGCGCCATCGAGATGCGCTCGCCGGCCGTGAGCAGCATGTCGAGCTCACGAGCGGGAGGGATCGGGGAGACCTCGTTGGCGAGGTCGATCAGCTCGTCGGTGGAGTCGCCCATGGCCGAGACCACGACGACGACATCGTGGCCGGCCTTCTTGGCCGCCACGATTCTCCCGGCGACTCGCTTGATGCTCGTGGCGTCGGCCACGGACGAGCCGCCGTACTTCTGCACGACAATGCCCACGGAGGTTCCTTCGGATCGTTGAGGAAACTGAACGCCACGCTGCGCCGCCCCTAGTCTACGCACCCGAGCGACGGGCATGATATCCGTCCCACCTCGTGCGCGCGACGGGCGGCGCTGGACGGAGGATGTGACTCCGCGGCTGCCCTGGCGACCATCGAGTCACATCGTTCGTCCGAGAGGCGACGGAGAGCCCCTGAACGTCTCACCCGGCGAGAAGAGGTTCAGCTTCCGACGGAGGTGCGGTGCTCGAAGGCGCGGCCGAGGGTCACCTCGTCGGCATACTCGAGATCGCCGCCGACCGGCAGACCGCTCGCGAGCTTGGTGACGCGCAGTCCCAGCGGCATGAGCATGCGCATGAGATAGGTGGCTGTCGCCTCGCCCTCGAGATTGGGATCGGTGGCGATGATGACCTCGGTGACGGTCCCGTCCTGCAGCCGCCCCAGCAGTTCCTTGATGCGCAGCTGATCGGGGCCGATCCCGGCGAGAGGGCTGATCGCACCGCCGAGCACGTGGTAGCGGCCGCGGAACTCGCGGGTGCGCTCGATCGCGATGACGTCCTTGCTCTCCTCGACCACGCACAGGATCGCGGGGTCGCGGCGCGGATCGGCGCAGATCCGGCACTCGGTCTCGACCGTCACGTTGAAACAGATCGCGCAGAAGTGCACGCGCGTCTTGGCGTCCACGAGCGTGGCCGCGAGCCGCTTGACATCCTCGGGATCGGCGTCGAGCAGATGGAAGGCGATGCGCTGAGCGCTCTTGGGACCGATGCCCGGCAACTGGCCGAGCTCTTCGATGAGGTCCTGGATCACGCTCTCGTACACTCCGCCAGCCTAGTCGGCCGGGCCTTCGACAACAGGAGCCACGCGGCTGACCCCCCTCAGGTCGTACCGTCGGAGTATCACCGAAGGAGTCATCATGAGCATCCCCCTCCGCATGCGCGCAGCCGTCAGCAGCGAGGCCGGGGAGCCGCTGACGATCGACGAGATCGACGTCCCCACCCCAGGCCCTCACGAGGCCCTCGTCCGCGTGCTCACGACCGGTGTGTGCCACACCGACCTCCATGCCGTCGAGGGAGACTGGCCCGTCCCTCCCAAACGACCGCTGGTGCCCGGCCACGAGGGCTTCGGCGAGGTGGTGGCTGTCGGAGACGAGGTCACCGACCTCGCGGTAGGCGACCGCGTCGGCAACGCCTGGCTGTGGTCGGCCTGCGGTCGATGCGAGTACTGCCGCAAAGGCTGGGAGACGCTCTGCGAGCAGCAGGAGAACGGCGGCTACTCCGTCGACGGGTCGTTCGCGGAGTACATGCTGGTCGACGAGCGGTACGCGGCGCGCATCCCCGACGGCGTCGACCCGGTCGAGGTCGCCCCGATCCTCTGCGCGGGAGTGACGGTCTACAAGGCGCTGAAGGAGACCGAGGTGATGCCGGGCGAATGGGTCGTGATCTCCGGCATCGGCGGTCTCGGCCATGTCGCCGTGCAGTACGCCATCGCGATGGGCATGCGGGTGGTCGCGGTCGACATCGACGACGAGAAGCTCGAGCTCGCACGGCGCCACGGAGCCGAGTGCGTGGTCAACGCCCGCGAAGCCGACCCGGGCCAGGCGGTGCAGGACGAGATCGGTGGGGCTCACGGCGTGCTCGTCACCGCGGTCCACCCCTCCGCCTTCGGTCAGGCGGCGGCCATGTCGCGGCGCGGCGGCACGATCGTCTTCGTCGGCCTGCCACCCGGCGACTTCCCGGCGGACATCTTCGACACCGTGCTCCGCGGGCTCACGATCCGCGGCTCGATCGTCGGCACGCGACAGGACATGGTCGAGGCGCTGGAGTTCTTCGCCGCCGGCAAGATCCGCCCCACCGTGCACACGCGGCGACTCGATGACATCAACGAGATCTTCGAGGAGATGAAGGCCGGGCAGATCGAGGGCAGGGTCGTCCTGGAACTCGCCTGAGTCGTCACGAGGCGATCAGACGGTCGATCTCCCGGGCCGGCCCCTGACGGGCGATGCGCTCCAGGTCCGCGAGGGTGTCGACATCGTCGCGCACACCCGGCCAGTCGCCGGCGATCTCGACGATGCCGAGATCGCGATGCGCGCGAGCCGATCCCGGGCCGTAGGAGGCGATCAGCTCGGCCGGCGATGACGAGGTAAGCAGGGTGGTGCCCTCGCCGCTGCGGTCGGGCATGAAGGCGCGAGGGTGGTCGCCCGCCATGTCCAGGGCCGCGCCCAGGGTGGTTGCGGTGAGAGCGGGAAGGTCAGCGGGGATCACCGCGATCGGGTGCTCCGCGCGATGCTCGGCCGCCCACGATCGGCCTTGGTCGACCGCTGCGGCCATGGTCCCCGGGTCGGCCAGTCCGATATCCGCGACCGGGTGAGCGATACCCACGACGACGATGGTCTCCACCGTCGGGATCCGCCTCAACTCGCCGAGGACATGATCGGCGAACACGCGTGCGGCGCGCTCGCGGTGTGTTGGTTCTAGGGCGAGGCGGGTTTTGGCCCGGTGGAAGGGTTTGATGGGCACGATGACTGTCCACCCCGGGCCCGTTGCGGCCCGGGTCATCGGACGGCCCCCGGGGGTAGCTGGTCAACGCTATCGGTGGCCGATGGGGTTGATGGTCTACCGCGGACGGGACGGAAGGGTTGATGGCCTACCGCCCACCGGTGGGGTGTCCTCGATGCTGGACTCATGCCGGGACTGGGGTGTAGAGGGTGGTGCGTTGGCGGGCGGGGCGGCCGGCGAGGGCCGCCATCTGCTCCAGCTCGGCGACGGACTTGCGTGAACCATTGGTCGAGCCGGCCATCCGGCTGATGGTCTCCTCCATCAACGTGCCGCCCAGATCATTCACACCACCATCGAGCACCTGCGCGCACAACGGTGGTCCGAGCTTGACCCAGGAACACTGGATATTGTCGATCAGCCCGTGCAGCAAGATCCGCGACAGAGCGTGCACCGCCCGGTTATCGCGCGCGGTCGGGCCGGGGCGGGCGACACCGGCCAGGTATATGGGGCTGGACTGGTGCACGAACGGCAGCGGCACGAACTCGGTGAACCCACCGGTGTCACGTTGCAGGTCCGCGATGAGTCGCAGGTGCGCGACCCAATGCTGCGGCTGATCGACGTGCCCATACATCATCGTCGCGGTGGTCGGCAGCCCCAGCCGGTGGGCGGTGGTGACGACCTCGATCCACTGCGCGGTGGGGAGCTTGCCCTTCGTGAGGATCCAGCGGACCTCGTCGTCGAGGATCTCCGCCGCCGTCCCCGGCAACGAATCGACCCCCGCCTCACGCATCGAGACCAGGAACTCCGAGATGGACAGGCCCGTGCGCGCGACACCGTTCATGATCTCCATCGGACTGAAGGCGTGCAAATGCAACGACGGCGCCGCCGCCTTGACCGCCCGGGCGATCTGCTCATAGGACGTGGCCGGCATCGCCGGATCGATCCCACCCTGCAGACACACCTCCGTCGCGCCCACCGAGACGGCCTCGACCGCCCGCGCGCCGATCTCGTCCAACGACAACGTGTACGCGTCGGCATCGGAAGCGCGCTGCGCGAAGGCGCAGAACCGGCAACCGGTGTAGCAGACATTGGTGAAGTTAATATTCCGGTTCACCACATAGGTCACGTCATCACCCACGGCCTCACGCCGCAGGTCGTCCGCCAGCGAGCACACCGCCTCCAACGCAGGCCCGTCGGCGGTCATCAACGCCAACGCCTGCTCGGCGCTGAGCCCGGCCGGGTCGGCCTCGGCCACGCGCAGCGCCGACGCGACCTCGACCGACCCCAGGTGCTCGCCCGCCAACGCCGGCGCCGATGGCGATGGCGATGGCGATGGGGACGATGTCGGGGTGGCCTGGACCTGCTCGCGCAGCGCGGACCAGTCGCCGTAGACCTCGTCGAAATCACCCCGCCGGTCCTCGGTCCGGCCGGTGGTGTCGATCGTGGCATGCAGATCGGTACGGCCGGAGTCCGCCCATCCGCCATCGGGCTCCTGCCACGGACGACCGGTCACCGGCGCGTCGGGATCGGCCAGGCCGTCCGGTCCAGCCAACGCGTCGACATGGGCCCGCAGCCGGGGATCGAGCCACGGCTCGCGGAGATAGCCCGGATGAGCCGTCAGCCGCTCACGCAGCGTGAACCCCTCGGACTCACACAGTGCGGCGAGCCGGTCGATCTGCGGCCAGGGGCGCTCGGGATTCACATGATCAGGGGTCAGCGGGCTGATCCCCCCGAAATCATCGACCCCCGCGTCCAGCAGCCCGCGGCACTCGTCCAGCTCGACGAGATTCGGCGGTGCCTGCAACCGCACCGACGGCCCCAGCACCACCCGACACGTCGCGATCGCCGCCAGATACTCCTCCACACCGAGGTCATCGACATGACGCATCGCGGTATCGGGTTTGGCGCGGAAGTTCTGGATGATGACCTCTTGGATCGCGCCGTGCTCCCGAGCGATCCGCCGCAACTCCAGGACGCTGTCGGCACGCTCGGTCTCATCCTCACCGATCCCGATCAACAACCCCGTCGTGAACGGCACCGCCAACCGGCCCGCGTCCTCCAACACCCGCAGGCGCACCGCCGGATCCTTATCCGGACTCTTGTAATGCGCCTGCCCCTTCTCCGTCAGCCGGGTGCTCGTCGTCTCCAACATCATGCCCATGGACGGTGCGACCGGCTTGAGACGAGTCAGCTCCGCCCAGCTCATCACCCCAGGATTCAGGTGCGGCAACAGCCCAGTCTCCTCCAACACCCGGATCGCCATCGCCCGCACATACTCCAACGTCGAGTCATACCCCGCCTCGGCGAGCCACCGCTGCGCCTCCGGCCAGCGGTCCTCGGGGCGGTCGCCCAGGGTGAACAGCGCCTCCTTGCACCCCAGCTCAGCACCCCGACGCGCGATCTCCACCACCTCATCAGGCGACAGGAACATCGACTCGCCCTTCGCGGCGAGCACGGCCGGCGACTCCACGAAGGTGCAGTAATGACAACGATCCCGGCAGAGCTTGGTCAACGGGATGAACACCTTACGCGAATACGTCACCACACCCGCACGACCGGCATCAGCCAGACCCGCATCACGCACCCGTCGCGCCGCGACCATCAACCGCGACAACTCCGCACCACGAGCCCCGAACAACGCCGCGACCTCATCGCGACTCAACGTCTTGGCCGCCTCCGCACGCGCCACCGCCCGCGTCATCTCCCGCTGCGTGGGCATCGCCGCCTCCTCCTCGAAATCGGGTGTCTAGACCTGGATGCCGGTGATGGCGATGCCCGAGCGGGTCTTGTAGCGCTTGTTCATCGAGATCAGCACCGCGGTCAACGGCTCCAACTGACGCGCCAACCGCAGAGCACCCGCATCGATCCCCGGCTTACCCGTCACCGCGGTCGCCAGACCCGCCACCAGCTCCTTGGCCTCCACGTCATCACCACACACCAGCACATCCTCATGGCTCAGCGCATCCGGCGTCTTCCAAAGTGAGAGCGCCGCGACATGATGGAACGCCCCCACCACCCGCGCCGAGGGCACCAGGCGCTGTGCCTCCTGCGCCGCCGACTCCTCCAACACCAGCCCATACGGACCGCCACCGTCGAAGCCGAGCGGATTGACGCAACTGATCACCACCTTGCCCGCCAACGCGTCCGCCAGACCCGCCACCAACTCACCATGGCCATCCCACGGCACCGCCAACAACACGATGTCAGCAGCAGCCGCCACTGCCGCGTTCTCGCCACCCGCGACCGTCACCCCGGCCCGCTCGGCGATCTCATCGGCCTTCTCCTTCGCCCGACCCGCATCACGCGACCCGACCACCACCTCATGACCCGCCAACGCGAACCGATACGCCAGCCCACGCCCCTGCGGACCCGTACCACCCACCACAGCAATGCGATATCTCGTCATGTACTCCCACTCACCTTTCACGTCGTCGCCGCGAGCTCAGCAGAGCGCGGCATCCTCAGAGCCTCGCCACCCGGGCGGCCAGCCTTGCTCGAGTGCCTGTTCGGCGAGCCCGGCGACCGCATCGAGTTTCCAGCCGTTGCGCGGAAGCGGGTGGGCGATCCGGTCCAGCTCCGCATCCAGCTCCGCTCGCAACCTCAACCTCGAGACGACCGTTCCCTCCAGTGCCCTCTCGGTCTCCCGCGCCCGCCACGGCGTGGGCGCGACAGCGCCCAGCACGATCCGCACATCACGGAGTCGACCCTCCTTTCCGAGGGCTGTGATCGTGGCCGAGGCCGTGGCGAAATCGCCGTGATAAAGCGAGAGCTTGGCGAACCCTCCCTGCCTGTCCAGATCCTCCGCGCCGATCACGATCTCGAGGATCACCTCGCCCGGCTCCAGGCTGAGCTCACCCGGTCCCGAGTAGAGTTCGCCGATCCGGAGGGTACGTCGGCCGCCGGCGCGTCCCACGACCACCTCGGCATCGACGGAGGCGAGCACAGTCCCCAGGTCGGACGGGGTGACCGCCTGACAGCGGTGACCGTCGATGACAGCGTGCTGGAATCTATGATCACCTTCCACAGCGTAACAGGGGCTCGTCGCCCCGTTGCGCTTGTAACAGGCGAAGCCATTGCGGAAGAACCAGCATCGCTTCTCCTGAGCCAGGTTCCCGCCCACCGTGGCGGTGTTCCTGATCTGCGGCGAGGCGATCGAGTCGATCGCCTCAGACACGAAGGGTAGTCGGTCTCGCAGGTGGTCGGCGAGCTCCGCCAGCGTGACCGCAGCGCCGATCCGCAACGCTCCGCGCTCGTCGACCGTGATCGCTCGGCGGGCCGGAATGCCGATGGTCGAGATCAGCACGGGGGCCGGGCGCTCCTCGCTGCGGCGCGCCACCAGCGCATCGGTCATGCCGCCCACCGGGCGAGCGTCCCGTCCCAGCTGCGAGGTCAACTCATCGTCCGTCCGGGCGCGGATGATCCGCGGCTCCTCCGCAGGAGTGGAACCTCGATGACCGACGCCGCGTCCAAGCTTGGTGCCGTAGCGATGCAGGATCGTGTGCAAGCCGAGCGGATAGAGGGCTCGAATGCCGGAGACCCACCATCGCGAAGGACGGCGCCAGAGTCGATGACGTCGCCGGCGACCCTCCTGCTGCGCGAGCGCGGTCAGGATCTTGTCGGGCGTGATCGGCAGATCGGTGATCCGCACGCCCACCGCGTCGTAGACGGCATTGGCGATCGCGGCACCGGGCGGGATGATGGACATCTCCCCGACGCTCTTCGCCCCATAGGGACCGGCAGGATCGCTGCCGTTGACGATGACCGGCCGTACCGACGGCAGATCGGCCGATCTCGGCAGCGCATAGTGCAGGTACGACGTGTTGACGATCCGACCGCCCTCGCGGATCAGTTCCTCGCCCAATGCAGCACCCAGGCCCATCACCGCGCCGCCGACGATCTGCCCCTCGGTCGCCGTCGGGTTGATCGCCGTGCCGACATCATGGGCCGCCACATAGTCGATCACCGACACCTTGCCGGTGCGCCGGTCGACGTCGACCACGGCACCGTGGGCGGCGAAGGCATAGGAGGGAGAGAGATTGAACCGGTCCTTACCCGGTGTGATCATCTCCGTGCCTTCCAGGAGATAGCTCGTCTCATGGCTGAGACAGCCATCCACTGCGTCATCGCTCAGCTCGACCAGATCGCCGAGATCCACGGCGTCGTTCTCGGACACCGCGCGCCCGTCGCGGAGCTCTACCGCATCGGTACCGAGCTTCTGCGCGGCCACTGCTCGCAGCATGTCCGCCATCTCGCGTGCCGCCTTGCCGACCGACGAACCCGTCATATGGGTCCCCCGGGACGACCACGCGCCCAACTCGAACGGTGTCCTCTCGCTGTCCATCGAGACCACCTCGACATCGGTCACCGCGATGCCGAGCTCGCTGGCGGCCACCTGAGCGAGGATCGTGTTCTGGCCGGTGCCCGCGTCCGCACTGCCATGGCGCACGCGCACCCGGCCGTCGCTGAACACGTCGATGGCCGCATCGCTGCGATTGGCCTGCTCATAGGCGAACGCCCCGCTGCCATGCATGCCGGCAGCCACACCGACTCCCCGGTCCGGTATCCGCTCGGCCTTCCGCTCGTCCCAGCGCAGTTCCGCGCGCACCGACTCCAGGCAGTCACCCAGTCGCGATGTCGTCACCTCGTATCCACACAAGGTCGGCGCGAACTCGGGCCCGGTATTGCGGAGCCGCAGGTCGAGCGGATCGACGCCGAGGCGCTCGGCCAGCTCGTCGACCTGGGACTCCACCGCCAAGGAGACCTGCGGCGTGCCGTAGCCGCGGAACTGACCCCCCGGCTGGGTCGCCGTGTCGACGAGCCGCGATGTCAAGGACACCCCGTCGGGACGGTACATGGACCCGAGCGTGATCAGGCCGACCCGCATCACCGAGGAGCCCATGTGATTGTAGGAGCCGTTGTCGACGAGCAGGTCTGCCTCGAACAGCCGGATGATCCCGTCACGATCAGCCGAGGTCGTCAGGGTCGTCTCGAAGCGATGCCGCGGCTTGTTCGCCCCGAACTCCTCGTCGCGGGTGAGCTCGACGAGCACCGGTCGGCCCGCCTTCCGCGAGAGGGCCGCCGCCAGCACCTCGTGCTCGGAGGCCTTGGACTTGGATCCGAAACCGCCGCCCACCGCCACCTCGCGGCAGATCACCTGTTCGTGGGCGATACCGAGCAGATGGGAGACCTCCTTGGCGATGAACCACGGTGCCTGCGTCGAGGTCCACAGTTCGACGCAGCCGCGCTCGGCATCCCAGCTCGCCAGCGTGGTGTTGGTCTCCATACACGCATGCGAGACGCTCGGGTACACATAGCGGCCGTGCACGCTGACGACACCGGCCCGACGTCCGGCCTCCACGTCGCCCCAGTCGATCGCCGACAACACGGAGACATTGGGTTCGCCGCTCGTACGCTCGTGCAATCGCCGTGCTCGCGCCCGCAGCGACTCCCCTGGGGTCAGCGGTGCTCGACGTACTCGGTAGCGGACGCGGATCGCGTTGATCGCCGCCGCGGCGATCGCCGCCGAATCGGCGGCGACGGCGGCGACCTCCTGTCCGACGTGGCGAACCACGCCATCGGCGAGCGGCGGTCGATCCGAGAGCGGATGACCGCGGTGGATGTACCGTGCACCCGGCTCGAAGTCGGCCATCGTGATGACCGCTCGCACGCCGGGCAGTCGTTCCGCCGCGCTCACATCGAGGTCGATGATCTCGGCATAGGGATGCGGTGATCGGAGGATCTTGCCGATGAGCGTTCCAGGGAGGTCGAGATCGGCCGTGTACCGCACGCCGCCCGCGGTGCGTGCCTCCCAGTCGATCGGGCGGACCCGTTCACCGATCCAGGTCACCGTGACTCCATCTCGTCTGCCTCACGTCGCCGCACCACCGCACAGACGGCGGCGGTGATCGCCTGATAGCCGGTGCACCGACAGATATTGCCGGACAGCTGGGCCCTGATGCTCTCGGCGAGGTCCTCATCGGACAACGCCTCGGACGATCGGGACAGGAGGGCGGCGATGTGGACCAGCTGGCCGGGCGTGCAGAAACCGCATTGGAAGGCACCGCGGTCCGCGAACTCCGCACGCACGTCGGCGATCTCCTCAGCGAGCCCCTCGAGGGTCGTCACGGGTTGGTCGACCAGCGCCACCGGCGTCACACAGGACATCACGGGGCGCTCGCCGACCAATACCGTGCAGGCACCGCATTCTCCTCGTCGGCAGGCGAGTTTCGTCGCCCGCAGACCCAGGACATCGCGCAGCACCTCCGCCAACGGCGTGGCGCCGCCGAGGTCCACCTCGACGTGATCGCCGTTGACCCGCAGGGAGCGGGTGCCGTCAGCTGTCACAGGTTCTTCGCCCAGTGCAGCTGGCGTGCCTCGATCCGGGTGTACACGGTGTTGATGACATTGCCCACGACACCCAGGATGATCAGCGCCGTGAACATGCCGGCGATATTGAAGACCGACTGCGCCTGCGTCAGATAGAAGCCGATCCCGTTCTGGCCGCCGATCAGCTCGGAGACGACCATCATGATCAGGGCGATGGGCAATCCGATCCGCAGTCCCGCAGAGATCATCGGGACGGCCGACGGCAGGATCACCCGCCGGATGATGGCGGGGCGGCTCAGTCCATAGGACCGGGCCACGTCGATCCGTTCCTGGCTGCAGCTGCGGACACCGGACACCGTGTTCACGAGCACCGGGAACAGCACGCCGAAGGCGATGATGGAGATGCGCATCCCGTCACCGAGACCGAAGAGCAGCACCGCCACCGGCATCACGGCGACCGCCGGCAGTGATCGCATGAACTCCAAGGTCGGACCCGTGTACTCGGCGACTCGACGTGAGGTGCCGATCGACAGCCCGATGACGATGCCGAGCAGCGCCCCCACCAGATAGCCGATGGCGAACCGCTGGAGGCTCGGCAGAAGATCGCTCACCGTGTGGTCGAACAACCAGTCCTGCGCGAAGACCGTCATCACCTTGCTCAACGGCGGTAGGTAGATCGACGAACTGGCCCGGCCACCGATCTCCCACAGCACCAGGATGAGCACCGGCAGCACCCAGGGCACGACTCTGTGCATCGTGGACCTCATCGGGATCCTCCGTTCGTCCTGATATCGCCGTTCCAGAAGACCAGCCGACGTTCGAGCCCGGCCATCGCAAGATTGATGACGTAGCCGATGATGCCGACCAGCAAGATGCCCGCGTACATGTCCTCGGTCCTGATCGCGACCTGCATGCGGATGATGTAGTAGCCGAGGCCACCACTGCGCGTGAGGATCTCGACCGTGATCACCAGGATGAGCGCGATCGCCGCGCTGATCCTGATGCCGGCGGCGATATTGACCGCCGCGCTCGGGATCTGCACCCGGAAGAACACCGCCAGCCGGCTCAGCCCGAAGATCCGGGCCGTGTCGACCGCGACATCGTTCACATCGCGGACCCCGTAGTAGGTGTTGAACAGGATCGGCCAGAAGGAGGCGTAGACGATCATCGCGACGGTCGTCGTGGGTCCGACGCCCAGCAGCAGGATCGAGAACGGGATCAGCGCGACCGAGGGCAGCGGTCGCAGGAACTCGATCACGATCCTGAAGGTGTTGTAGGCGGGCTGGAAGGCACCCAGCGCGGCGCCCAGGATCACTCCGAGGACGGTCGCGATGGCCAAGCCCTGGGCATAGGCCAGCAGTGTGCCGCCGATCCCCGACAACATCTCCCCGCGGCCGATCTCGGCCACGAAGGCCTCGGCGATCTGGCTCGGACGCGGGACGTAGATCGAGTTCACGACGGTCATCGTCAGCAGCTCGATGAGCGCCACGAGGGCGACCACGAACACCAGACCCCGCCAGTTGAAGCTCGCGGAGGAGAACCGCCGTCGCACCACCGCGGTGCCATCATCGGCCGTGTCGGCGACCGGCGCTGAAGTCACGGTCATGACCTCTCCTTTCGGACGGTGCGGAGCGTCACTTGGCGATGACGGAGGCGGCTTCCACCGGCTCGGGGATCACTCCGAAGCGCTCCATGATGTCGATCGTGGGCTGGACCATCTCCTCGGTGACCTCGTCACCGAACTGCAGCAGCTGCATGGTCGCCAGGGTCTCGTCGGTCAGCGACGTGTACTCCTGCAGGATGCTCTTGCGTTCTTCCTCATTGGCCGGATCGTTGGCCCAGGCATTGGCCGCCTTCAGCGCCGCCCGGAACTTCTCCACCGCCTCGGGATTGGCGTCGACGACCTCCTCGCTGCCGAACCAGATCGTGTTGTAGAAGTCCTCCCCGGCGTTCACCGCGTCATAGGGGGCCAGCAAGGTGCTGCCGAGTCCGTCGGCCTCGATCTGGTAGTTGAACGGCGCCGTCACGGTGGCCGCATCGACCTGACCGCTCTCGAAGGCCTGCCCCACCTGGGTGAAGTCCAAGGTGACGACATTGACCTTCGAGATGTCCGCACCCGCGTCCTCGAGCGTGGCGAGGGTGGAGAGGTGCGGCATGGTGTTGAGCGCGTTGACCGCCAAGGAGCGTCCCTCGAGCTGCTCGATCGAGGTGACATCGCTGTCCTCGGGGAGCATGACCCAGACCCCGGGGTTGTCCTGGGTGTAGATCGCCCCGCCGGCCACGATCTGGAAGTCGATACCGGCCACGGAGGCCGAGGTGACCGAGGTCGGCGAGGTCAACGCGAACTCCGCATCGCCGGACTCGACCGCGGCCGCGAGCTCGGGCACATTGGCCACGATCTTGACCTCCACATCGAGCCCCTCGTCCTCGAAGAAGCCCTGCTTGTCGGCGTAGAACGCCTGAGACCCCGAGTCCGAGCCGACCGTGGCGATGGTGATCTTGGTCGTGCCGTCCTCACTCTCCTCGATACCCCCGCCTCCCCCGGACCCGCCCCCGCAGGCCGCGAGAACCAGCAGCCCCGCGACACCCGCGACCGCCGTCGCACCACGCCTCATAGCAATGAACATGTCTGACCCAATCTTTCGAAGTGTTGTTTTCAGTGGGAGCCGTGGCGCTGGTCCGTGAGCCCCATGATGTCGTGGACGAGCGCGCGGATCCGGAGGAATTCTGGATGGCTGCGGGTCTCCACCTGCGATCGCGGCCGGTCGATGTCGACGATCAGTTCCTCGGCCACGACGCACGGAGGCTTGCTGAGCACGACGATGCGGTCGGCCAGGTAGATGGCCTCGTCGATATCGTGCGTGACCATCAACATGGTGTTGCCGGAGTCGCCGAGCCGGTCGCGGATGCCCAGCAGGGTGTCCTCGAGGCCCTCCTTGGTGAGGGCGTCGACCGATGCGAAGGGCTCATCGAGGAGCAGGATCTCCGGCTGGAAGGCCAGCGCGCGGGCGATGGCCACCCGCTGCTGCATCCCGCCGGACAACTGCCCGGGGTGATACTTCTCGAAACCGCTGAGCCCGACCGTCGCGATCGCCTCGGCGACCCGCGAGGTCTTGTCGGCCGCGGCGATGTCGCGCCTCCGTGCGAGCGGGAAACGCACGTTCTTCTCGACCGTGAGCCACGGGTACAGCGAGCGCGTGTAGTCCTGGAAGACGAGCGCCATCTCCGGTGGCGGGCTGTTCACCAGCTGACCCCGCAGGCGGACCTGGCCGCTCGTCGGCGCCAGGATCCCCGACAGCATCCGCAGCAGCGTGGACTTGCCGCAGCCGGACGGGCCGATGATGGCGACGAACTCGCCTTCCTTGACATCGAACTCCAGCCCATCGCACACGAGCGGCGCATCGGGGGCGTAGCGCTTACGAAGCCCGTCGACCTGCAGGATCCTCTCTCCGTCTGTCACGCTGTGTCCCTTTCCGCGCTCGACATCGCGATCGATCGCTGTTGCCTTCATCGACACCACTTCCTTCGGTTCCTCACGTGAACTGGACCATCGGAGAAGAGGCTCCCAGGTCCGAGGACACCGACGCAGACCGCCGCGGCTCCTCTGTTGTCGCCACACCGCGGATGGCCCGCGCTGAGAAGTGCCCCCGATGTAACCGGGCGCGGGCGCAGATAGAAAGACCACATCCCGCGCCACGGAACGGTTCCATCGCGCGCACATCGGGGAATACGGGATCGCCTGTGCGGCCGATGACCGCATCCGGGCTCGGCGAGAACCGTTGCGATGTCCCGCTCGGTCTAGATCGACAGGACGCGTGGACGGTAGGTGCCGGCGTCCTTGACCAGACGTCCGGAGGTCGCCACGTGACTGATGCGCTCAGCATCGCCGAGGCCACGGATATCGGCGATCGCGTCGCCGTCGTAGACCACGACATCGGCGAGCTTGCCGGCTTCCAGGGTGCCGATGGAGTCATCCAGTTCCAGCAGTTCCGCGCCCACTCTGGTGCCGGACTGGATGGCCACGTGCGGTGTCATTCCGAGATCGCACAGGTACCCGAGTTCGCGCAGGTTGAGCCCGTGCGGGCCGGCACCCGCATCGGTTCCGAGCGCCACCGAGGCACCTTGATCGATGGCATTGGCGATGTTCTCCCGCCCGCGCTCGATCCATCCGAGCTTCTTGCGGACATAGTCGGCCGGCATGCGCTGCTGGTCCTCTGGGTCGAAGACCATGGTCGACAGGGTCGGCACGAGGAAGGCGCCCGAGTCGATCAGCAGCTGGCACTCCTCCTCGCCGATCCCGTATCCGTGCTCGATACTGCGCACGCCGCTGATCAGGGCATTGTGGATGCCCCGGCGGCCCTGTGCGTGCGCGGCGATCGGCAGCCTCCTGCCGTGGTAGCGGCCCAGCTCCGCGTGGATCGCCCGCATCTCCTCGACCGTGAGCCCCTGATCGTCCGGGTCATCGGACACACTCCCCATGCCGCCCGTCGCGCACACCTTGATGACGTCGACACCCGATCTCACCAGCTGTCGTGTCGCCACGACCGCCTCCTGCGGCGAGTCCACGATGTGGTTGAGGGCGCTGATGGCGTAGTCGGACCGCTCCACCGCCTGGCCGTTGGGGAAGGTCCAGTCCACATGCCCGCCGGTATGACTGAGGATGCCATGGGAGACCAGCAGGCGCGGACCGTCGATGAGTCCGTCGGCGACGGCCCGGCGCATGCCGGGCGTGGTGCCGCCGAGGTCGCGGACCGTCGTCACACCGGCCAGGAGCGTCTGCCGCAGCCGCACCGCTGCCTCCAGGTGGCGGTAGTCGTCGAATTTCGCCATGGCGACCGCCAGCGGCTCCCACCGGCCCGAGGCGAAGACGTGGACGTGGCAGTCGATGAACCCGGGCAGGATCGTCCCCCCGGCCGCGTCGACCCGCCGCGCGTCACCGGCATCGGGCGCACCGTCCGCGGGGCCCGCGTAGGTGATGTGTCCGTCCGTGTCGGTGAGGACGACACCATCGGGCACCGGATCTCGCCCGGTGCCGTCGATGAGCTGGCCGTGGTGGAAGCACAGGGACTCGGGCATCTTCGTTCCTATCGACGCTGGTGGAGCCGGCGGTTGCGGGCATCGCTGTACTGATTGCCGGCCAGTGAGACACCCAAGGTGGTGAGCAGCAGCGCCAGCGAGGGGAAGAGCGTCATCCACCAGGCGAAGGACAGCACATTGGATCGTTGGGCGTTCTGCATGATCCGCCCCCACGACCAGGCGCTGGGATCGCCGAGCCCCAGGAAGGAGAGCGCTGCCTCCGTGATGATGGCGCGTGAGGCGATCATCAGGACCGCGACGATGATCAGCGGCACCACGGAGGGCACGATCTCGCGCATGATGATCGTCCATGCCCGCTCGCCGACGATGCGGGCCGCGTCGACGAAGGGCATCGACACCACCTGCTGGGCGCCGCTGCGGATCAGGCGGGCCACCTCGGGCCAGGCGGTCAGGCCGATGACGAGGATCGTGGTCCGCAGGTTCGCCCCGAGGGACGCCGCGACGACGATCATCAACGGCAGCGGAGGCAAGGAGAGCATCACATCGACGATGACGCCGAAGATCGTGTCGAGGCGGGGGAAGAAGGCCGAGAGCAGACCCACCGCGGCACCGACCACGGTCGCGATCACCGAGGCCACCACGGCAACGAGGAGGGACGTCCTCGCGCCCCAGGCCACCTGGGAAAACACGCTACGGCCGAGATCATCGGTGCCGAAGGGGTCGCTGCCGCTCGGGCCGGCCAACAGGGGGCCTTGGTCCGAGCGTGGCGCGTCGACGAGCCACGGTCCCAGGATGCCGAGGAGGACGAAGCCGACGACGAGCACGGCACCGACCCACCACAGGGGCCGCCTCACCAGCTCGTGCCGGATGCCGGGGCGGGCTACCGGGGCCTCAGCGGGCTCAGCGGATTGAATGGCGTCGGTCATGTCGTCACCCTCGGATCCAGGACGCGGGACATCACGTCGGTGAGTAGATTCGCCAGCACGACGGAGGCGGCCAGGGCCACGAAGGCCGCCTGCAACACCGGGTAGTCGCGCTGCATCACCGCGGCATGGGTGAGCTGGCCGATGCCCGGGTAGGCGAAGACCGTCTCCGTGAGAACCGATCCGCCGGCCAGCGCCCCGAGCTGCAGACCCATGAGCGCCAGCGCGGGCAGCATCCCGTTGCGCAGTGCGTAGCGCCAGATGATGCGACGTTCCGCGATGCCCCGGGCCCGGGCGGCACGGACATGCTCCTGCTGGAGCACGTCGACCATATTGGTGCGGAGCGTGAGCGCGTAGGGGCCGACATTGATGATCACCAGGGTCAGCACCGGAAGCACCAGCCGATTGGCCACGCCGCCCAGCCAGGCGAGTCCGCTGGCATTCGGATCCTGGGTGGACCCGATCGCGAACCAGCCGAGGTCGGCGGCGAAGACGATGAGGAGCAGCACGGCCACGCTGGGGACGAACAGCGCCGAGCTCGCGATACCGAAGCTCTTCAGGCCTCGATCGAGGAACCCGTCACGGCGCACCGCCGCCATGGTCCCGAGGGGGATCCCGACGAGGATGGTCAGGATGAAGGCGCTGCCGGTGAGCAGCAGCGTCCACGGCAGCCGGTCGACGATCAGGGAGGCCACCTCGACGTTCTGCACATAGGACATGCCGAAGTCGCCCTGCAGCAGCCCGCCGAGGAAGTCGACGTACTGGGTCAGCAGCGGCCGGTCGAGGCCGTAGGAGCTGCGCAGGTTCTCGATCAGCGCCTCCGAGGCCCCCTCCCCGGCGATCAGCTCGGCTGGATCGCCGGGGAGGAGGCGCAGCATCAGGAAGGTGATCGTGACGGCGGCCCAGATCGTCGCGACCGCGCGCAGCACGCGCATCAGGATGAACCTACGCATCTGCTGTCAACCTCCTGCCGCTCGGTACGCCATCAGTCAGCACGTGTCACGTTCGCCAGCGACCACGCATTGGTGATGGAGAAGGACTCGAAATTGGCCGTCTCCCAGCCGCTGTAGTCACTCGAGACCGCGAACGCCATCTCGGGACTGTAGATCCCCCGCGCGTAACCCTGCTCGTAGACGCGCTCGACGATCGTCTTCGCGGCCTTTTCACCGGCTTCGGAGGTGCCGGAGGCCCTGGCCTCGTCGGCAGCCTGCTGGATCACCGGATCCTCGTAGTGACCGCCGTAGAACACTCCGAGATCGGCCTGTCGGGGGTCCCAGCTGATCGTGGTGAAGGTCAACGGGCTCAGGTAACCGGCTCCGAGCGGATTGATGAAGAGGTCGAAATTGCCCTCCTTGCTGGCACTGCGCGCGGAGTTCCGCTCCTGGCAGTCGTTGACCAGCGTGATGCCGACCTCGGCGGCCTTCTCCGTCATGAGGTCCAGGATCTTGACGAAGTTCGCGACACCGGAGTCGCACAGCACCCTGAACTCCCGGGCATCGGCTCCGGTCTCCGCGACGATCCGCTCCGCCTCGGCCGTGGAGAACTCACGCTCGTCGACATCGGGGGTGAGACCGCCGGAGACCAGCGGAGTCACGAGCGGCTCTCCGGTGTCCAACAGCACGCTCTTCACCACCTGCTCGGGATCGACGAAGCTGAGCAGCAGGCTGCGCAGCTCCTGTTCGGGGACCCGGTCGGTGTTGACGGTGAGCTTGGCGTAGCTGGTGCCCGGTGCCACCGTCTCCAGCTCCACGCCCCCGGATCCCTCGAGGGTCCGCCGAGCCGACTCCGAGACGGCCGGGGCGATCGCCGCGACCTCCCCACTCGTCAGCGCCACCTGCGCGGTGTTGGCATCGGGGAAGAAGCGGTAGACGACCGAGGACGCCTTCACCTCGCCGTGCTCCGTGGGCCAGTGCTCGTTCCGCTCGAAGGTGTAGCGATCCCCCTTGCGCTCCTCGGCGAGCACGTAGGGTCCGTTGCCGACCCACAGGGCGTCCTTCTCCGAGAGCGTGAAGGTGCCCATCTGGTCGGCGCCCTGCTCCTCGACGACATCGCCCCAGACATGCTGCGGGACCACGAGCACCTGGGAGGAGTCCTCGCAGGCAGTGGTCGCGGGGGTCAGCAGGTTCGCCGAGACGGTCGACTCGTCGAGGGCTTCGACGGACTCGACGTTGCCCTGCCAGAGACCGTACATGTCGCTCGCGATACCGGTCTGCATCGTGAAGACGACGTCATCGGCGGTCACCGGTTCGCCATCGCTCCACTGGTAGCCGTCGTCGATCGTCCACTCCACTCGCTGATTGCCGTCCTCATAGGTGCATGAGCTCATCAGCCCCGGCTCGAGGCCACCGCCCTCCTTCAGGCGCATCAGGGGGAGGTACATCGTGTTCATCACCTGGATGTCCGTCGCATTCGTGACCGACAACGGGTTGAACGCCTGCAGGTCGGTGGTGATGGCGATGTCGAGCGTGAAGTCCTCGTCGTCATCGGCGCCGGAGTCGCCGCAACCGGCGAGGATCACCATCGCCGCCGCGCCTACGGCTATCGTCTTGAGCGTTCGATGTGCACGCATGACCGCTTCCTCCTCATCAGGTCCCGGAATGGTCCGCCGGGGGATGTCCATGATTCTGCGGTGGGTGACGTGCACCACTGGTGGGATCCGCGCCAATCGTCATGAACGACGACACCTCACGCAGGAAATCTCAACGTAGGAGGCCGACGTTGCCGGAAAACAGCGTAGTCCTGAAAGAGTCCGACCTGACGCTCATCGATGCACTCGCGGCGGATCCGCGGGCCACCTGGAAGGAGATCGGACGGGCGGTCGACTCCGATGCCACCACCTGCGCACGACGCTGGAAGCGCCTCGAGGAGACCCGTCTGGCCTGGCTGGTCGCCCAGCCCTTCAGCGCCACGGGCGTGTCATCGTCCTTCATCGACCTGTCCTGTCAGCCTGGACATGCCGCGACAGTCGGCGAGCAGCTGTCCGCGCTGCCGTCGGTGACCAGCGCCGAGATGGTGCTCGGCGACTACGACCTGCACCTGACCGTGCTCCAATCGGCCGAGCCGTCGACCGTGGAGGTGCTCGATCGCGAGCTCGCGGCGATCACCGGCGTGCGCAGGCAGCGCAAACAGCTGATCCTGCGCACCTTCAAGGACGGATCGCGCTGGCGGGTGGGTGCGCTGGAGAAGGCCGCCTACCGCCGGATCGACTACGACCGCACCACGCGGCCGATCGTGAGCCGATACCGACCCCACCCGCTGGATCGCCGGATCATCGCGCTCCTGCTCCACGACGTCCGTACCCCGGTACGGACGATGGCCGAACGCCTCGACGGCAACCCGACGTTGATCAAACGGCGTATCGACATCCTGCGCCAGTGCGGCCAGATCGCTCTGCGCGTCGACTGCGCGCGGCCGTACCTGCCGCTCTCACAGAGCATCACGCTCTGGGCATCGGTGCCGGCGCCGCAGCTGTCGGACGTCGGCACGATGCTCGCCGCCGAACCGCAGACCCGGATCGTGGCGGAGACCCTCGGCACGGAGGCCAACCTGGTCTTCAGCCTGCTGGTGAACCAGCCTTCGGAGGCCAGCGCGGTGGAGAGCCATCTGCTGTCTCAGTTCCCCCAGGTGAGGGTGGTCGATCGCGCTGTGGGCATCCGCTATTTCAAGCGCGTGATGCACCTGTTAGGGCCCGATGGGCGCAATGCCGGGACCACGGATTTGCCGGACACCGTCACCTCGTCCTGGCAGCTCGACCAACCGGTGGGCTGATGACCCCCTAGCCCGCCGTGGCGCGCTCGAGGGCGTCGAGCACCGCGCGGGCGAATCCCTCCGGGTTCTGCTCCGGCAGCGGGACGTGCCCGTCGAGCAGGTCGAACTCCACCCCGAAGGCCTCCGCCATCGGCGCCAGCGAGGGCTCGGCGAACCGATCGTCGCGTCCGGAGACGACGGTGACCGGGGCGGTGATCTCCAGCAGCCGAGGTTCCATCACATAACGCCGGCAGGCGTGATGGCCCTCCTCCACCTCGTCCAGGACCCGCAGGGCGTCGGCGACGAAGGTGTTCAAGAAGCGCTCCTCGCCGGGTCGGTAGAAGTCGCGGCGGCGCTGCCAGAGATCCACGAGATGGCCTCCGTCCGCGCGGGGGTCCACCCAGTCGACGAGCGGTCGCTCATGGGCACGCGCGCGCTTCTCGGCGGTCATGAACGAGGTACCCGAGAGCACGAGTGCCTCCACCTGCGATCCGAGTCGTGCTGCCAGCTCGACCGCGACCACTCCCCCCGTGTGGTGGCCTGCCAGCGCGAGGCGTTCCAATCCCAGGCTGTCGATCAGACCGGCGATCCCGTCGGCGAACCGCTCGATCGTCACCGGTCCTTCGAGAGTTGATTCCCCGAAGCCAGGGGTGTCCACCGCGATGGCGCGGACGTGCTGCCCCAGCAGCGGCAGCACGTCCGCGAACTCGCGCCAGGAACGAGGGGTCTGATGCAGCAGCAGCACCGGGAACCCGGTGCCGCACTCCGCGTAGTGGACCTGTCCCGTCGGCGCGTCGGCGTACCCCTTGCGCGGTGTCGTGTTCATCGGTCTCCACCCTTCGGGCCCTCGGTGTCACCCCGTCCGCGGACGACCGCCTCGAGGACGTCGACGGCATCGAGCATGAATCTCTCCTCGAGATCGAAGGTCGGACTGTGGTGTGGCCCGGGGCTCGCGCCCCCGATGTTGATATAAGCTCCCCGGCCACCATGATCCTGGACCTCTCGCACCATCAGGTGCATGTCATCGCTGGCAGGCTGGAAATGCGTCGGGAGACGATCCTGCAGGGCCTCGACGTGCTGCGCCGCACGGAGCACCTCCTCGACGAGGCTCGGTGTCGGTGAGATCGTGCACGAGGCTCCCACGACCGCGATGTCGTGGTCGACCTCCTGCGTGTGGGCGACGCCCTCCACGACTCGGCGGACTCGGCGGATGAGCTCGGTCAGGACGTCGTCGTCCGCAGCTCGCGCCTCGCAGGTGAGCTCGGCGGTCTCGGGGACGATGTTGACATTGTCTCCCGCGTGCAGGGTGCCGACATTGAGCCGGGTGTCGGCGGCGCTGAACCGCGGGAGCGACATGATGCCGAGCGAGGCCATCGCCGCCGCGATCAGCGCGTTCCGCCCGTCCTCCGGCGAGACGGCCGCGTGCGACGCCCGGCCACGGAATCGGATCCTCAGCTTCTCGGTCGCCATCGCCCCGGTGACACTGCCGATCAGGGTCCCGAGCGGCCGGTCACCGAGGACGTGCACGGCGAGCATCGCATCGACGCCTTTGAGCACTCCGGCGGCGATCATCCCCCGCGCTCCCCGCACCCCTTCCTCCGCCGGCTGGAAGAGGACGCGCACGGTGCCCGGGAAGTCTCGGTCCGCGGCGAGGCGATGCAGCAGACCGATGCCGATGGCCGTGTGGGCGTCGTGACCGCAGGCGTGCATGGCCGGCGTCCGGGAGCGGAAGTCCAGCTGCTGCGGGCGATGCTCCGGCTGCACCGATTCGGTGATCGGCAGTGCGTCCATGTCCGAGCGGACGGCCCAGATCGGACCATCTCGGGTCCCCTCGATCTCGGCCACGAGTGCCGTGCCATGCCGCTGGAAGTAGTCGACACGATCGGGGGCGACGCCAGCATCGATCGCGGCCTGTGCCCAGAAGTCCTGTTCGGCCTCCTCAGGCAGCACGGCGATCTGCGAGAGATCGATGGCCTCGGCTCCCCGCCGCCAGGTCAACGGCAGACCGGCCAGGTGATCCTCCACGCGCGATGCGGTGCGGAACTCCATGAATCCGAGCTCCGCATGGCGATGCAGATCCCGACGAATCTCCGTCAATGGGCCGAGTTCCATAAGAGCGGACCGTCTCCTCGATCGAGCGTGCTGGTGTCGATCCATAGAACCCGAATCAGAGGCCCGGCGGACACAGATGACGGCACTTCCGCCAACATCCCTCCGGTCGTGCAGGATCCTGGACTTTCGGCCCGTTCATATGCCCGAAACATGTCAAACCGGAACGACCTTTGCCGCTGTCGGCTCACTAGTATCGACCCACAACACCCCTGGACAGCGCCCGGCGGCACGCACCTCGCCCGGCGCGCAGGGGTCGGCCACCGGCAGGACAGCGCGGTCCATCGATGCCGATGACGTGGCCCCCTGTCCGACTCCGCCCCGGAGACCAGCCTCCCGGAAGGACCACCATGACCACCCCACCCGAGCACCACCCCGATTCCCCCACCGTCCTGCATATCGACGACCTCAGCGTCCGATTCCGTGCCGCGGGCATCGATGTCACCGCGGTGCGCGGGCTGAACCTGTCTCTGCGACGTGGTGAGGTCCTGGCCCTGGTCGGAGAGTCCGGGTCGGGGAAGTCCATGACCGCGTGGTCCACACTGGGGCTTCTGCCACCGGCGGCGGAACGAGAGGGACGCGTCCTGCTCGGCGCGGACGATGTCGCGACGATGACCGAGCAGCAGCTGCGCGCGCTGCGCGGCGATCGGGTGGCGATGATCTTCCAGGATCCCTCCCGGGCCCTGAACCCCGTCTTCACGGTGGGCGCGCAGCTGATCGACACCCTGCGCGCTCATACGGATATCTCGGCGAAGGACGCTCGACGACGCGCGGGCGAGCTGCTCGCCCTCGTCGGCCTCCCCGACCCGGAGGCGCGGGTGGACTACTACCCGCATCAGCTGTCCGGGGGGCAGAAGCAGCGGGTCGCCATCGCCCTCGCCCTCTGCTGCGACCCTGAGGTGCTGGTCGCCGATGAGCCCACCACGGCATTGGATGTCACGGTGCAGGCGGAGATCCTGGAACTCCTGCGTGAGCTGAAGGACCGCTTCACGATGTCGATCCTGCTCATCACCCACAACATGGGCGTCGTGGCCGATATCGCGGACCGGGTCGCCGTCATGTACCGCGGGGAGCTCGTCGAGACCGGCACGGTGGACCAGATCTTCTCCGCGCCCCGGGCCGACTACACGCGTCATCTGCTGCGCGATGTCCCGCACGTCACCGAGGAGGCCATCAGCGAGAGGCCCGCCACCGCGGTCGGTGCCGGTGACCCGGTCGTGGCGGTCGATCGGCTGACGGTGATGTTCGGCGGCGGGGCGCTCTCCCCCGGGGGCGTCACTGCCGTCGACGAGGTCTCCTTCCAGGTCCTGCCCGGTGAGACCCTCGCGCTGGTGGGGGAGTCCGGTTCGGGCAAGTCCACGACCGGCCGGGCGATCGCCGGACTGCAGCCGGCCGACTCGGGTCGCGTGGAGATCCTGGGCCACCCGGTGATCGGCGCCTCCGGTCGGGACCTGCGCGCGATCCGCCGAGAGGTCGGCATGGTATTCCAGGACCCGGCGGGGTCGCTCAATCCGTATCACTCCGTGATCGAATCGGTGGCCGCTCCCTTGCGCCACACCCCCGGCCTGTCCCGCGCGGACATGCACACCCGCGCGCAGGAGATGCTGGACGCCGTCGAGATCCCCCGCTCCTTCGCCGAGCGCATGCCCTATGAGCTGTCAGGCGGACAGTGCCAACGGGTCAGCCTGGCCCGTGCGCTGGTCCGGCGACCCCGGCTGCTGATCGCCGACGAACCGACGAGCGCCTTGGACGTCAGCGTGCAGGCGACCGTTCTCGAGGTCTATCGAGACCTGCAACATGAGTTGGGCTTCGCCTCGTTGTTCATCACCCATGACCTGGCGGTGGTGGCGATGCTCGCCGATCGCGTCGCGGTGATGCGACACGGCGCGCTGGTCGAGGTGGGTGAGACACGGCAGATCCTCTTCTCGCCTCAGGAGGACTACACGCGGGAGCTGATCTCGGCGGTGCCCTTCGCGGATCCCGAACAGCAGCGCGAGCGCCGGGAACTCTGGCGCCGGCAGCGGGCCGCGGCGAGGGCCTAGGCAAGCGGGGCACCCGGCCGTACACTGCTCGGTACTATGTACGGAGCGGTGAAGACCCCGGCATCCCGGGTCGCACGGGTGGGCCACCTGTATCCATCGGGTGGGCTCTGCGATGACGAGATCCAGCTGATGGCCCCCACCGGGGTGCAGTTCCTCACCACGCGGCTGCCCTTCCGCGCCACGGGGGTGGCCGATGACCTCGCGCTGGCCGATGACCTGGAACTCCACGCGGGTCTGCTCGCCGACGCCGCGGTCGACCTCATCGCCTTCAACTGCACCGCCGCGAGCATGCTGCTCGGTCCGGAACCCCTGCGGCGTCGCATCGCCGCGGAGACCTCGCTGCCGGTCGTCACGACGATCGAGGCGGTGGTCGAGGCGCTCCGGCACCTGCGCGCCGAACGGATCCTGCTGCTCGACCCCTACCCACCCGAGGTGGAGGAACGGGAGATCGACCACCTCGAAAGGCTCGGGTTCACCGTCCTGGACGCCCGCGGCCCCAGCTGCCTCACCCCCGTCGAACAGGGCCTCATCCCGCCGGAGTACTGGCTCACCGCGGCCCTCGAATTCGACCGCCGCGAGGCCGACGCAATCCTGCTCAGCTGCGCCGGCACCCGGGTCGCGGAGGCGCATCACTGGATCGAGGCTGCTACCGGGCTACCGCTGATCACCAGCAACCAGGCCTTGCTCTGGGACGTGCTGCGAACCCTGCGCATCGACGACCCCATCCCCCGCTTCGGCCGCTTGCTGATGGCCGACCGCTCAGGAACAGAGGAGACAGCATGATCAAGGGCTACGCGCCGTCGCGTTTCGGGCCGCTGCACTACGTCGAGCACGGCGACGGCGTCCCTGTGCTCCTGCTCCACCAGACTCCGCGATCGAGCGATGAATATCGCGATGTCCTCCCCCTGGTCGGCTCCTCCGCACGCGCCATCGCCATGGACACCCTCGGCTTCGGTGCTTCGGCGCGCACCGACGAGCCCTTCAGTATCGAGCTCTTCGCCGATGCCGTCGATGATCTGCTCGACGCTCTGTCGATCGATCGGCCGGTGATCGTGGGCCACCACACCGGCGGAGTCATCGCCCTGGAGGTCGCCGCTCGGCATCCCGATCGGGTTCGCGGCCTGGTCCTGTCCGGCGTGCCCTATGTCGACGCGGCACGGCGGGACCGTGTCAGCCTCGCGCCACCGATCGACCATGTCGAGGTCCACGACGACGGCAGCCACCTCGCCGCGCTATGGGCCCGGCGAGCCGACTTCTACCCTCCGGGCCGGCCCGACCTGGTCAATCGCTTCGTCGCGGACGCGCTGCGCGTCATCGACCGGGTCGAGGAGGGCCATCAGGCCGTGAACCGTTATCGGATGGAGGAGCGGATCACCTCCGTGACGGCGCAGGCCCTTGTGGTCTGCGGCGAACTCGACTCCTACTCGCTCCCCGACATCCCCCGGTTCCTCGAACACCTCGACGGCGCCCGTACCGCGATCATCGAGAGCACCGGAGTCCCCGCAGTGGATCACCGACCGGAGGAGTTCGGTCGCCTGGTCTCGGAGTTCGTGGCAGAGATCGCCGGCGCCGCCCGGTCGCGACCATGAGCGCGGATCTCGTCCGGTGGATCGCACTGGGCGGCACGATCCAGTCGGTCGGCCACGATCCACTCGACGCCGAGCGGTACTTCCTCACCGGACAGACCCTCAGTCCCGAGGAGCTGCTCGCTCCCGTGGCCGAGTACGCCGGACCCGTCGACGTGCAGGCCTGGGCGTCCCGCCCGAGTCACCTGCTCGGGTGGGACGAGGTGAGGGATCTGGTGACCCATCTACGGGCGATCGCGGATCACCCGGCGCCCCCGGCCGGCATCGTCGTGAGCTGCGGATCGAATGGGCTGGAGGAGATCGCCTATCTGCTCTGGCTGCTCTATCCGGGACCCGTGCCGGTCGTGGTCACCGCCGCCATGCGACCTCCGAGCGCCATCGGCAGCGATGCCCTGCCCAATCTCCTGGACTCCTTCGCCGTCGCACGCGATGGGTCGGCGCCGTCCCCCGTGACCGTGGTCTCGGACGGCACCGTGCTGCATCCGGCCGAAGCCTTCAAGGCGCACACCACCGGGGTCGACACCTTCAGCCGGTCGGCGCCGCCGATGGGCATCATCGAGGCACATCGCCGGGTCCGGATCACCGGACGAGCGACCCCCACCTCACCGCTCGCACGGCGCGAGCTGCCCTCGACGCTGCCGCGTGTCTCACTCCTGGAGTCGCACCTCGACAGCGACGGCTCGAGCGTACGAGCGCTCGCCGCGCTCTCGGAGGGTCTCGTCATCGCGGGGATGGGCGCCGGCTTCGTGACCGGAGCCGAACAGCAGGCCCTCGACGAGGCGCGCGAGGCAGGCGTGGTGATCTGCCGGGCCGCGCGCACGCCCTTCGGCCCGGTGGCACCGGTCGACGGCGATGCGCTGCGGGCGAATGGCCTGACCCCGCAGAAGGCGAGGATCGGCCTCAGCCTGGGATTGGCCCTGTCCCTGGCGAGACCCGAGCTGGAAGAGCTCCTCGATTCCACCACACGGGACTGAACTGCGGGACGCCTTTACCGTGCCGGTGATGTGACGTACCGTACGTTGTACGTCGTCGCGAGAGGAGGTGCGATATGGCAACGTCCGCGCTTCGGCAGCAGAACGGCACGAGGGCCGTCACCGGCGTCGTCTGGACGATGGTGGCCGCATCATTGCCTCCCTTCCTCATCGGCACGATCGCCATCCAGATCGGTCGGAGCTTCTCGTTCACGCCCGCCCAACTCGGGCTCTCGGTCGCGGCCTACTACATCGTGTCGGCCGCGTTATCGCCGATCGGCGGCCATCTGGTGGCACTGCTCGGACCACAGAACTCGCTGCGCCTGGCCGCCGCCGGCAGCTCGGTCGGCCTCGCGGCCGTCGCGCTCGCCTCATCGGCCGAAGCGGTGATCATCGCGCTGGCCTTCCTCGGCCTCCCCAACTGCCTGGTGCAGCCATCGTCGAACCACGTGCTCTCCACCATCGACCAACCCCGACGAGGTCTTGCCTTCGGACTCGTCCAGTCGGCCATCCCGCTGGCGACGCTCACCTCAGGCCTGCTGCTGGCGGTCTTCGGGAACGCGGCCTCCTGGCGACCGGCGATCTGGATCGTCGTCGCGCTGACGCTGGTCGCACAGCTGGTCATCCCCGCCGGACCGCGGCGGCCGGCCCGGGCGACTCGGCCTGGCGAGGGCCCGGCGCCCGCACAGATCCAGGCCGGCGGTTCGCTGCTGATGATCGGTCTCGTACTCGGGGCCTTCCTCGCGTCCTTCGCCGCCACCACATTGCCTTCCTTCGTGGCTGTGACAGGCGAGGAACTGGCGCTGTCGCCGACCACGATCGCCGCCGCGCAGATCACCGGCAGCCTCGCCTGTATCTCGGTGCGCATCGTCGTCGCCTGGCGAGGCGGACGCCGCGACGGACCCGGGGCACTGTCACTCGTGGCCTGGCTCTTGGCGCTCGGCTCCGTCGGCTACCTGTTGATCGCCTGGGGAGTCGCGTGGACCTATGTCGCCGGGGTCGTGCTGGCCTACGCGCTCGGCTGGGGCTGGAACGGGCTCTTCAATCTGAGCGTCACTTATGCCCGTCCCGACCGCATCGCCGCGGCGACCGGGATGACCCAGGGCGGCGTGTTCTTCGGCGGCGTCTGCGGACCTCTGGTCTTCGCCGCGATCGCCGGCGAGGGTCCCTTCGGACCCTCGTGGACCGTGATCGCCGGTGCCGCCCTTCTCGCCGCTGCCACTCTGTGGCTCGCGCAACGACATTGGACCCGAACCGAAGGGGAGACAACACGATGACCGACTGGGACGAGGAGACCGGCGTTCTGGATCTCATGATCCGGGGCATGCGCCTGGAGGCGGACGGCGTGATGAGCATCGAGCTCGTCGACCCCGACGGAGCCTGGCTGCCGGAGTGGACACCCGGCGCCCATATCGACCTGGGACTGCCCGACGTGGTGCGCCAGTACTCGCTCTGCGGGGATCCGACCGATCGGCAACGGTACCTGATCGCCGTGCTCCTCGAGGAGGAGTCGCGCGGTGGATCCTCCTATATCCACGACGTGGCCCATCCCGGCGAGATCGTCGAGGTCGGAGGCCCCCGCAATCACTTCGCCTTGGCGCCCGCGAAGGAGTACCTCTTCCTCGCCGGCGGCATCGGCATCACGCCGATCCTCACGATGCTGCGTCAGGCCGAGAACGACGGTGTGCCCTGGCGCCTCGTCTACGGCGGGCGGCGCAGGTCATCGATGGCCTTCGTCGACGAGCTGGGACAGTACGGCGACCGGGTTCTCCTGCAGCCGGAGGACGAGGTCGGTCGACTGGACGTGGCATCGCTTCTGGGAGATCCCCAGGAGGACGCGCTCATCTACTGCTGCGGCCCCTCCGGCCTGATCAATGCCGTCGAGGACCACAGCGGCCACTGGCCGACGGGCTCGCTGAATGTCGAGCGTTTCGTCGCCAAGGACCTCTCCGACCTGGTCTCCACACCCGTGCACGTCACCTGCGAGCGCTCCGGCATCGAGCTCGACGTCTCAGCGGCGGAGAGCATCCTCGACGCGCTGGAGGGAGCTGGGCTCGGGGTACCGAACGCCTGCCGCGAGGGCGTATGCGGCTCCTGTGATGTCGCCGTCCTCTCCGGGACACCGGACCACCGCGACTCCTACCGCTCACCCGCCGAGCTCGAGGACACCACCAGCCTGGCGGTCTGCGTCTCGCGCGCCCGCACCCCCGAACTCGTCCTCGACATCTGACACCTGAGGAAGGAAGATCCCCGATGACCACGAACGATGTATCCGCCGCACCGGCGCCCAAGGTCGCCCAGCGACGCGCCCCACGCTCGCGCCCCAGCAGCAAGAAGAAGGTCAACCCGCACGGCAACGACTGGACCTCCTGGCCCCGCTACGACCAGGCCGAACTCGGCTTCCGGAACTACTGGTACCCGATCATGTGGGCCGAACAGGTCGGCAAGAAGCCGGTGCCGATCGAACTGCTCGGCGAGAAGATCGTGCTCGTCCGAGACAACGACGAGATTTTCGCCCTGCACGACCGCTGCCCCCACCGCGGGGTCCCCCTGTCCCTCGGCCGACGCCAGTACGAAGGAACGATCAGCTGCCCGTATCACGGGTGGACCTACCGCCTCGACAGCGGCAAGATGTGCGCGGCCCTCACCGACGGCCCCGACTCCCCCATCAACAATCGGGTCTCGGTGTCCACCTATCCGGTGGCACAGCGGCTGGGCCTGGTCTGGGTCTACGTCGGCGACGACACCGAGGACCCGCCACCGGTAGAGCGTGACATCCCGCGCGAACTGGTCGACCACGACTTCGCGATGGGCGGTCGCTGGGACATCCGCGACGGGAACTGGCGCTTCGCGGCGGAAAACGGCTTCGACGAGGGCCACGCGAAGTACCTGCACAACACCGCACTCTGGCGACTGTTCAAGGTGATGCCCGCCTGGAACGAGACTCGCGTGGTCGAGGAGGACGGCTGGCTGATCCGCGTCCAGGACGCCGTGCACTGGGAGGCCGACTTCCCCGGGCTCGGCCGCTGGACCAACAAGCGCTGGTGGAAGCGGATGCCGTTGCCGGATGCGCCCGGCAAGGGCAAGGACGTCAACCCGGTGATCAAGTCGCTGAACATCCCGGGCTTCGTCTCCTTCCGGCTCCCCGGGCTGCTTCGCGTCGCCTACCCGCAGTTCATCCACTACGAGTGGTACGTGCCGGTGGACGAGGATCACGTGCGCTATGTCCAGATCATGGTGAGATTCGAGGACGGCGTGAAGGCCGGCTTCTTCAAGGCCAAGTACCTGGCGGCGATCCGCTGGCTGTTCCATGGCCAGTTCACCGGACAGGACGCGTGGATGGTCGATGTCATGAACGCCCCGCCGGAGAAGCTCTACCGCCCCGACCTCTCGCTCACGGCGATCCGCCGCCACATCGAGCAGGTCGAGCCCACCGTGCAGGTCGACACGACACCGGGTTCGAAGCGTCCTCTCCCGGCCGATGCCTGACCCCATCGAGCTCCACGTCCGGTCGGAGGGATCCGGGCCACCCGTCGTGTTCCTGCACGGCGGAGGGCCCGGATGCTCCAGTTGGGCCGACTTCCGTCAGAGCGCTGAGATCGCCGCCCCGCAGCGCCGACGGCTCTTCGTCGATCTCGCGCAGTACGGGGACTCGGCGCACGGGCCGATCACCGGTCCCGGCTGGGACCATCAGGCGGCCTGCCTGCTCCACACCCTCGACCTTCAGGGCCTCGGGCAGGTCGACATCGTCGCCCAGTCGCTGGGCGGCTCAGTCGCCCTCACTCTCGCCGCCCAGCATCCCGATCGGGTCGGACGGCTCGTGGTCACCGGGAGCCAGCCCGTGCCCGCGCCGGACTCCGCGGCGACCGCCGGGGCGCTGGTCCGGGAAGCCCGCAGCCGCTACTACGGCGGTGAGGGCCCGACGCCGGAGAAAATGCGCGCACTGATCGCCCGGCTCGAATGGTTCCACCCCGAGCGACTGCCCTCCTCGACCGTGATGCTGCGCTACGAGCACAGCATCACCCCCTGGGCGATGGCCGGAGCCGATGGTTCCGGCCGCGGGGAACCCCAGGACCTCTCGGACCTGCTCGCCGGGATCGAGCATCCGACCCTCTGGCTCTGGGGATCGCACGACCCCTTCGCCGGACCGGACTACGCCGTGGCGCTGGCCGCCTCGATGCCGCACGCCGACGTGTCCGTGCTCGCACGCACCTCGCACCATCCGCAGGAGGAACGACCCCACGCCTACGGACGCATCGTCCGTGAGTTCTTGGAACGAAAGGAAGACCAATGAAGCCGACCCCCAGGGATGCCGTCCTCGGTGCCGCGGCGATCGGAGGAGCGCTGCTCGCGATCCGCCTCGTACGTGTCGCGCTGTTGCGCCTGACCAGCACCGTCGTCCGCCAAGAGACGCACGATCGATGAGCATCGCACCCGATCTCGACGACCTCACCCACGCGGCGCTGTCCCAGATCCGCCCCGAGCGGCTGCGCGAGTTGGCCGTCGGCGTCGTGGACATCCCGAGCCCCACCGGCGAGGAGCTGCCGCTCGCCCGATGGGCCGTGCAGGAGCTCGACATCCAGGGGATCCCCGCGCGCCTACAGCCCCTCGACGATCGGCAGGCGAATGCCGTCGCGAAGCTCGAGGGCACCGGAGGTGGGCGCAGCCTCCTGCTCTACGCACCGATCGACACGCTGACGACGGGCAACCCCGACGAGGACGAACCGTGGGCGGCCGCCACCCTCCGACCCGACATGCGCCCCGCGGCGACGGTCGACGGGGAGTTCGTCATCGGCCTCGGAGCCAGCAACCCCAAGGGGCATGCTGCCTGCGTGCTGGCGGCCGTCGAGGCCATCCACCGCAGTGGCATCGCACTGCCCGGAGATCTGTGGCTCGGCCTCGGCGCCGGCGGCATGCCGACGAACCGGCGCCAAGGCTCGGACCTCGTCCGTGAGAACACGGGGCAGGGAGCCGGCTGCTCGTTCATGATCGAACAGGGTGTCTACCCCGACCACGCGCTCATCGCCAAGCCGGGATGGACCGTCGCCTGGGAGGAGGTCGGCCTCTGCTGGTTCGAGGTGACGGTCGGCGGAACCTTCAACTATGTGGGCAGCCGGCATCGGATGCCCTATGCCAATCCCATCGTCGAGGCCGGCAAGGTCATCGATGGCCTGGAGGAGTGGTTCCCCGAGTATTCGGCTCGCCACACCCGTGGCCTGGTGGCGCCCCAGGGCAATATCGGGGCTATCCGCAGCGGCTGGATGCACATGCCGGCGGTCTCTGCCTCACAGGCCCGTTTCATGGTCGACCTGCGCACCAGCCCAGGGGTGACACCCGCTGAGGTGGCCCGTGAGTTCGGCCAGGCCGTCGACGGCATCCGTCGACGCCATGAGGGGCTGGAGGTGTCCTGGGAGATAGTCCTGGCCATCCCCGGGACGAGCACCTCCGTCGACGATCCCGTCGTGCAGGCAGCGATCAGCGCGTGGGAAGCCGAGGACGGACGGCCGCATCAGACCATCGTGGCCAATAGCGGTGCCACGGACGCCAATATCCTGCGTGGGCGTGGCATCCCCACCGCGCGCATCGGCATGGACAGGATCGGTGCCGACGCTCCGATGCCGCTGGACTTTCCGGCAGGCATGAACGTGGTGGATGTGCGCGAGATGACCCGCCTGACCCGGCACCTCGTTCGCACCGCGATCGACGTCTGCTCGCGTCCGACCGATTGATCCCCGTCCGTCGGCGACCCGGTCGCGAGAGCGTCAGGGTCGCCGGCGCAGGGCCGCAGCGAAGAAGCCGAGATCGTCGGCATCGTCGAGGTCGACGAGTGAGCGACGGAGGTCGTCGGCAGCCTCGGTGTCGAATCCCGCGGCCGTGACATTGGCGAGGAACTTGGCGCCGACTCCCTCGCGATCGGCATCCGTGCGCGGCGCAGCGGCGACCTCCTGCCAGGCGCCCGATGATGTCCGACACCGCACCCGCGCCGACCAGGCGGTGTCCGGTCCATCGGTCTCCAGGGCCTCGACGACGACCTCGGGCGCGCTCGGACGCAACCGCGCCTCCCTGAACCAGCCGACCTCGGCCTCGTGTCCCCCGCAGACGGCATCGACGACGAAGGCCGCGCTCGCGGCCGCCTCGGTGGGTCCGGCCACGTCCCGCCGATCGGTCACGAAGGCGAGGACACCCGGATCCAGTCCGATCTCCACGCGCGTGATCGTGGACAGATCGACGTAGCGGTCCCGCAGGGATCGCAGCGCCTCCACGACCGCGTGCAACGGCCGCGCACAGGGATACCACTTGGTCACGCATTCGGAGACCACCGCCGTGGAGCTCGGCGCCGGGAACGGGTCCGAGCCGGAACCGAGGAAGGCGGCACGAGCCGGATCGTCGAGCGCCTTCCACGAGGCCTGCACGCCGGCCTTGGCCTGCAGGGCCGCGGCCGCACCCGCGGCTGCGGCGCGTGCCGCGCTCAGATAGTGGCCACCCCCCAGCCGGTCCCCGGCCAGCAACCCGCCGGAGCCGATGCTCGCGATGCCGAGCGCGTGGCAGGTCCGCTCCTCGTCGAGCCCCAGCAATGTCGCGGCGGCGGCCGCCGAGCCGAGAGAGCCGAAGGTGGACGTCGGCCACCACCCGGCCGCGTAAAGTCCTGATCCGCCGAATCGGGCCGCGACCGTGCCGATCACCTGATAGCCGGCGATGACGGCATCGATCACCTTCCGGCCGGAGACCCCCATGGCTCGCCCGAGGTGGAGAGCCGGAGCCGCCACGACCGCAGCCGGGACGGTGGCCGAGCCCGCGTGGAGGCTGTCGAACTCGTCGACATGGCACGCCAGGGCGTCGAGAACCACCGCCTGCTCGAGCGGAAGCGCGGCATCCACCGCGATGGCCTCAGTGTCCTCGCCCGGGTGCCAGGACCTGGCGTAGTCGAGGAACTCTCCGCTGATCGCATGGTCGCCGCCGCGGATCATGCATCCGACACTGTCGAGCAGTTCCGTGGCCGCATCCGCGCGCGTCTGCGAGGTCGCCTCCCGTACGGTGCGGGAAGCGACCTCGGCCAGGACCTCGACCGTCGACACGTTCTCAATCCGTCAGGAGGGGAAGCACCGAACCGGCCACGTCGGCAGCCAGCTGCTCGGGCAGGTGGTAGGAGCCCACGTGCTGGAAGAAGACCGAGGTCACCCCGAGACGCTGAGCCTCGCCGATCCTCTCGACAATGTGCTCGGCGGTGCCGAAGAGACAGAAATTCTCGGCGAAACGGACAGCGTCCGCATCACTCACCCACTGTCCGCACACCTCGACGGCCAGATCCCAGTCCTCCGCATGCACGAGATCCGGGTAGACCCCCGGCACCTCGGACGGGACGTCGATCTCGATGCCCGTGGACGCGAGAGCGGCTCCGCCGCCCTGCTGGGCGATCCCGGCGCAGATCGGCTTGAGGATCCGGGCGTCCCGCTCGACGTCATCGGTCACCATCGCGTGGGCGGAGACGACCACACCGACATCCTCGGGTCGGCGCCCCGCCTCCTCCGCACCTTCACGCACCAGACCGATCGCGCGCTCGAGCAGCGGTGTCGACACACCGGAGAGGAGGATCACGCCGTCGGCGATCTCGCCGGCGAGCTTGAGATTGCGCGGCCCGGTCGCCGCCATGTAGATCGGCACATCAGGCTGGGGATCACGCAGGCGGCCCCGACGGGTGCCGAAGTCGATCTCGGCGCCCTCGAGGAGCCCTCGGATCTGGGTCATCCCGGCCCGCAGTTCGGCCTGCTTACTCGGACGCAGCGCGACCGGCTCGACCGAGCTGTTGCCCACCCCGAGGCCCAACCGGAATCGCCCGGGCGCGACCTCGGCGATCGTCCGGGCGATCGAGGCGACGACGCTCGGATGCCGAGTGACGACATTGCTCACCGCCGTGCCGAGCTTGATCCTCGAGGTCTGCAGCGCAGCGCCGTAGAGAGCCATATAGGGGTCACGCCAGAGCAGCTGCGAGTCCGGGATGTACAGCTCGTCGAAGCCCATCTCCTCCACCCGCGCGGCGAAGTCGGCGATCTCGGTCGCCGGCCGGCAGGCGGGGACGCGGATCCCCAACGACGGTGCGGTCATCGGCTGTGCGCCTCGATGAACGCGATGGTCTCCTTGTTGAAACGATCCGCGTGCTCATGCTGCGGCCAGTGCCCGCACTCGCCGTAGATGTCGAGCGTCGCGTCGCCGATGGCATCGGCCATCGCGCGCGCCTCGGGCACGTCGCCGAAAGGATTCTCCGCTCCCCACACGACGTGGGTCGGCGCGGTGATGCGTCCCAGCTGCTCGGCCGTGAGGAGATCCTGGGTGCGGTTCTCCATCTCCTGCAGGCACAGCAGGTGGTCGATGTTCTCCACGAAGCCGGGCTGGTGATAGATGTCATGTCGAATCTCGACGAGCTCGTCGGAGACATTGGCCGAGTCGAACATGAGCAGTTCGAGACGCTGGCGGGTGAAGGCGATGTCATCGCTCAGCACGGCCTTGCGAGTGCTGCCCTTGATGCGTTCCATCACCTCCGGCTTGGCTACCGTGCCCCCTGCCGCGACCAGGGCGAGGGTCTTGACCCGCTCGGGATGGTCGGCCGCGAGCCTGCCCGAGACCCAACCGCCGAGCGACTCTCCGAGGAAGTGCGCCGAGGAGAGGCCGACCGCGTCCATGTAGTCGAGCACGTGCTGCACATAACCCGGGATCCGATAGGGCACTCCAGGGCTCTCGGTGTAGCCATGGCCCATCATGTCGATCGCGTGGCACTCGAAGTGCTCGCTGAGCACCGCGACATTCCGCACGAAGGCCTCCAGATGCCCGCTCGTGCCGTGCAGCATCACGATCGGTTCCCCCTGGCCGGCACGCAGGGAACGCGTCCGCAGACCGCCTGCGTCCACATAGTCGACCGTGAACGCGACATTGCGCAGTTCAGTCCAGATCGTCATCGTTGCTCTCTCTCATTCCTCGGATTGCTGGTACCGGTTCAGGCGGGATCGTGCTGCGTGGGCTCGAAGGAGGCGACACCCATGCCGGTGAGCCATTCATCGATGGGTTCGTAGGCGAGGGTCCGTCCTCGGCCGGGGCCGACCGCGGTCGTCATCGCGATCCACGAGCGGATCTCCTGCGCCCCATTGCCCGCGACCTCCTCGAGCTTGTCGTTGGACCAGGAGAGGATCTCGCTGAGATCTCCGCGTTCGAGCTGCGCCAGGAAGTCGCGATCGAAGTCGGGATTGAGATCGGGCTCGGCCGCGCGGATAATCTCCCGCCGGCGGACCTCGAACTCCTTCCACTGGGTGCGGCCGTGCAGCCACGCCTCGACGAGGAAGCGATCGTCATCGGACAGAGTCTGCGACCAGTCGGGCCATGGCAGCCGATGGGAGAGTCCGCCCGAGGCGATGACGAGCACTCGCTTGTCCGCCTCGTCGCTGCGGGTGGCTGCCCCGATCGCGGCACCCAGCGCGGCGGCGCGCGGCAAACCGATGAGCGGCGGCGCGAACATGTTGATGATGACCGGGACGATCGGGATGTCGAGATCGGGGACGAGGTACTGCAGGCTGTGGGTGATGCCGTGGTCCACGGTGAGCCTCAGCGAGAAGGCGGGATCGAAGCCCTCGTCGACGAGGCCGTCGACGACTCGCTTGGCGAGTTCGCGATCCACCGGCAGCGGCCCTTCGGGGGTTCCGGCCTCACCGGCGCCGAGTACTTCGGCGACCCCGACGGTGATCGACGGCATCAGGTCGAGGAACAGGCCCCGGAAGTGATTGGAGCCGATCACCACGATCGCATCCGGCCGCAGCTCGGCCACCATCTCGCGCGCTCGGTCCAGCCCCTCCCGGAAGCGGTGGGGTCCTTGCAGGTGGTCGACCTCGGCCCAGTGGGTGTTCATCAACGTGCTGTGGGACGCGGCGATACCGCCGACGATCTGGCTCACGGATATGACTTCCTCTCGTGTCGCTGGCGGCGAGACACCGCACCGCCGCCGCGCTCGTCACGGGCATCCGTCCCGTCAACAGCGAGTTGTCGTCGTGGCGCACGCGGCCTCGGCATCCATCTCACGGCATCGCTCGCGACCGCGGAAGCGTCATCCCGCGCCGCGGGATGGGCGTCTAGCCGAAGGCATGTGCGCGGCGCGACGTGTCCACACGGTGCGGAAGCGTGCGGGCGGAGGCCGGCGCCAGTCGCTCGGCCTCCATGGGGGGCCGGAGTCGGCGCGCGAGACCCAGAGCGGCGGTCTTCACTGCCGCGGCCAGCGGTGGAACACGGTACTGCGTGACCGGAACCGAGACCGAGATGGCGGCCACGGCTTCGCCCCGCACGAGGACCGGCGCCGCGACACACGCCCGGCCTAGGGTGGCCTCCTCCCTCTCGAAGGCGAAGCCCGTGGCCCGGATCTCGGCCAGCTCCCGCCCGAGGGCGACCAGGTCGGTATTCGACTTGGGGGTGATGCGCCGCAGCGGACGGGCGAGGACGCTCTGGCGGACCTGCTCATTGCTGAAGGCCAGCAGCGCCTTGCCGACGCCGGTACAGGTGAGAGGCATCCGCCCGCCGATGCGCGACGGCAGACCCAGGTCGGAGTGACCGTGGATCTTCTCGACATAGACCACGTCGAGGCCGTCGCGCACCCCGAGATGCACGGTCTCCTGGGTACTCAGGAACAGGTCCTGCAGGAACGGCAGCGCCGTCTCTCGGAGGCCGCGGTTGATCGGCACCAGGCCGCTGAGTTCGAAGAGTCCGATGCCGAGCTCGTAGCCGTCCCCGTCGACAGCGATCAGCTGGTGCTCGATGAGCAGCCGCGCGAGCCGGTGGACGGTCGACTTCGGCATCCCGGTGCGCTCGACCAGGTCGTTGAGCCGAAGCTTCTGATCGCCGGCGCGGAATGCCTGGAGGATGCGCAGGCTCTTCTCCAGCATGTTGGCGCTGTCCCGTTCGACCGGCTGATTCCATGTCATGAGACGCTCTCTTTCTGCAAGAGTGGTGCACACGGTTCCCTGTGATCGACACAAGAACCACACACGGTACAATGTACGGACTCGGCGTACGGACGTCTAGAGGAAAGGCAGTGCAGGTGTCTCCCAACTCGACCGACGGCGCCCGGCTCACCCCGGAGACGATCGCCGCTCACGCGCTCGCCCTCGCCGACGAGGACGGGCTGGAGAAGCTCACCGTCCGCCGCCTGGCGTCTCGCATCGGGATCGGCACCATGACCTTCTACGGGTACTTCCGCTCGAAGGAGGAGATCCTCGACGCGATGGCCGATCTCGCGCTCGGGTCCCTCGTCCTGCCCGACCGCAGCACGAACGAGACGCCGTCCGAGGCGATCGTGTCGATGGCGAACGCCTTCCGCCAGCTCCTGCACGACCATCCGGCCGTCGCGCAGATCCTCGTCACGCGCGTCACCGAGAGCCCGCAGGCCCGTCGAGGAGCGATGGAGGCCGTCATCGACCGGCTCATCGCCAGCGGCATCCCCGGCCCGCTCGCCGTCCAGTGCTATGGGTTCATCATCATCTACACGCTCGGCTTCGAGAGCTACCAAGCGCCGAGGAACTGGGCCGGCGACGATGCCGAGAGCGACGAGCGACGACGCCAGCAGAGCCATCGCTTCGCTGCCCTGCCGATGGACGAGTTCCCCCGATTGATCGCCCTACGCGACTCCATCATCGACCTTCCGGCGGACTCGCAGTTCGAGTTCGGGCTTCAGTGTCTGTGCGCGCAGGTCGAGAGCTTGCTGGCCGGATAGCCGCAGCGAGGAGTCCGTCGCCGAAGCGATCCGCGACTCAGTCCCCCGAATCTGCCGAGACGAGGATCTCGACGTCGAGCCCATAGGCGAAGGCCACAGCCCGCACCCGCTCGGCGGTCGCCCCCGCTTCGATATCGTCGTCACCACGCTCGATCAGCACCCTGCTGCCGTCGCGGCGACAGGGCACCGACGCCGCTGCGAGGACCTCATCGAGTCCCTCCCACTCGTCTGTGGAGTCGAGGAATCCCCGCCTCGACTCCCGCAGCGCCGCGGAGAGCACGGCTTCGCGGCTGCCGAGGCCGAAGAGATCCTGGCCCTCGTCGCGCACGAGGGCGGCGGCGCCCGGTCCGTCATCGGCGGAGAGCAGCGAGGCATCGAGACCCCGGACGACCACGAAGGGACGGCCACCGAGCTTGCCCGATGCCAGTTCGGCGGCACCTGCGATCTCGTCGACGACGGCAGGGGCGGTGACCACGAGCGTATTGCCGTGGCCGTCGGTCTTCCCCGCGAAGGACGCGACCGGGACGACACCCGCACAGCCGATGGCCATGTCCGTCTGGCCGTTGCGCCATGACCGCCCCGCGGTGTCGGCGATCACGACACCCACGGTGACCCCGGCCAGCTCCACGATGCGGGCGCGCAACCGTCGCGCATCACCGTCAGGGTCGCGGGGCAAGGGGATGACATAGCCCTCCTCGACATTGGAGGCGTCGATTCCGGCGGCCGCCATCGTCAACCCGTGGTGGGTGCGGACGATCGATGTGCCGCCGCGGCGCGCCACCACCCGATCGGTCTCCTCGGCGAGCACCTCATCGCGGGATCGACGCGTGGCCAGTCCCGCGGCCTTGGCGACGATCTTGCTGGTCACGACCACGACATCGCCGTCGACGAGCTCGGTGGCCGCGGTGAGGAGTTCCGCAAGGTCATCACCGGGGGCGATCTCGCCGATACCGTCGACCGCGATCAACTCGACCATCTCAGCGCTCTCCCGCCAGGGGCCGGGCGAGCTCCAGCGCATCCTCGGCCAGCGCTCGGGTCGTGTCGTCATCGCTCATGTAGAGGGGGACGGCCCGCGCGGCGATGCCGGCGGACTCGATCCGCGACACCGTCCCCGCATCCGCGGTGTCGACGAGCCAGGCGTCGAGCACGCCACCTCCCGATCGGGCGCCGTGAAACTCGGCGACACCGGCGGCGCTCACCTCCAGACCGAGCCCGCCGAGCAGCTGATCGGCCATACCGCGCACGTGGCCACCGGCGATGATCGGGGAGACCCCGACCACCGGTGCCGCTGCCGTGCGCAGGAGCTCCCGCATGCCCGGCACGGCAAGGATCGGGGCGATGGAGACGATCGGATTCGAGGGCGCGACCACGATCACGTCGGCACCCTCTACGGCCTCGGCGACACCCGGAGCAGGGGCGGCCGACTCGATGCCCTCGTATCGCAGCGACCGGATCGGCACCTGGGCTCGATAGCGGATCCAGTACTCCTGGAAGTGCACGTCACTCTCACCCTCAGGCGTCTCGACGACCAGACGGGTGGCGACCTCGTCGTCGGTCATCGGAACGAGGCGGATACCCGGTCGCCACCGCTCGCACAGTTCGTCGGTCACCTGGGAGAGCGTGGCGCCGCGGCGCAGGCGGTCCGAGCGCACCAGATGGGTCGCCAGATCGCGATCGCCCAGGCCGAACCATGCCTCGGGCTCGCCATAGCGCTCCAGCTCCTCGCGGGCGTTCCAGGTCTCGTCCTGTCGTCCCCAGCGCCGCTCGGGGTCGATCCCGCCGCCGAGCGTGTACATCACCGAGTCGAGATCCGGGCAGACCCGAACGCCGAAGACCCAGAGGTCGTCGGCCGTGTTGACGATGGCGGTGATCTGGGCGTCCGGAAATGCCGCGCGCATCCCTTCGAGGAAGCGCGCTCCACCGACCCCGCCAGTGAGCACGACGATGTTCTGCATGAACACCAGTGTCGCGTTCAGTCGACCTCGACGTCGTCGCGGACCCCCCGCCACGCGGTCGTGCCGCCGTCGACGGGCAGGTTCGCACCAGTGATGAAGGACGCGGCGTCGCTCGCCAGGAAGCAGACGGCAGCGGCGATCTCCTCCACTTCGCCGAATCGCGGCAGCAGATGCGTGCCGTACATCGCCCGGGCGCGGGCGACCTTGTCGTCCGCGGCGTCCAGATGCGACTGGCTCATCGGCGTGCGGATCGATCCCGGCGAGAAGGCGTTGACCCGGACGTGCGGGGCCAGGCCCACGGCCGCCGTGCGGGTCAGCTGCAGGACGGCCGCCTTGCTCACCGAGTACGCGGTCATCGGCGATCCGTTCATGCCGGCGACGGAGGCGGCATTGACGACGGACGGACCCCGGGAGGATTCCATCAGATGGGGCGCGGCGGCCTTGATCGCGAGCCAGACGGCCTTGAGGTTGATGTCCATCACGGCGTCCCAGGCCGTCTCCTCGAGCTCATGGACGCGGACGCGATCGGGATCGGTGAACACGTGGTCGAGCACGCCCGCGTTGTTGACGAGGGTGTCCATGCCGCCGGCCTGCCGGGCGAAGTCGTCGACCATCGCGGTGACCTGTGCGCCCCGCGCCAGATCCACCTCGAGCTCGGCGACCCGCGCGCCGATCGACTCGATCTCGACGGCGAGGGTGCGCAGACCCTCCACATCGCGGTCGGCGATCCCCACGTGGGCGGCTCCCTGGCGCGCCGCCTCCAGCGCGATCTCGCGTCCCATCCCCTGGGCGGCGCCGGTGATGAGGATGCGCTTGTCGTCGAGCATGTCGTGTCCCTTCGAGGTCATGAGGTGCGTCCGCCTTCGAGCAGAGCGCCGCGGCCGGCGTGCGTCGGCTGAGCGAAGGCCGCCGATCCCGAGGCATGCGTGTAGCCGGCGTCGACGAACATCTCGCTGCCGGTCATGTAGCGCGCGTCGTCACTGGCGAGGAAGGCCATCGCCCCGGCGATGTCCTCAGGCTGGCCGGCGCGGTCGAGCATGGCCGATGACGTCATCGCCTCGGTGGTCTGCTCGAGGGCCTGGGCATCGCCGACGATCGCCGAGGCGGTCATGGGTGAGACCACCGCGCCGGGCACGACGGTGTTCACACGGATGCCGAAGGGCCGCAGCTCGGCCGCGACGGAACGGACCAGGCCGATGACACCCGCCTTGGTGGCGCTGTAGACGTGAGGGCCCGCTCCTCCGACGATCCCGCCGGGGCTGGCGGTGACGATGATGCTGCCGGAGCGCCGGGGCTGCATGACGCGCGCGGCGTGCTTGAGGGAGAGGATGACGCCGCGCAGGTTCACCGCGATCGTCAGATCGACATCGGCCGTGCGCTGCTCGGCGATCGGGCCGATCGCGCCGAAGACGGCGGCATTGGCGACGAAGACGTCGAGTCGGCCGTGTCGTTCGACGACGGTGTCCACGAGACGGGCGATGCTGTCCTCGTCCGTGACATCGGTGACGACGAGCTCGGCGCGGTCACCGAGCCGGTCGACGAGTTCGCGAGCCGGCTCGGCCTGCACGTCCGCGATGACGACACGTGCGCCTTCCTCGACGAACCGGGCGACGGTGGCCGCGCCGATCCCGGTGGCGCCTCCGGTGACGACGACCACCGCTTCGTTCAGTCCGTGCATATATGGCCCCTCCTTAAATTCATGCTAACGATATACAGCAAAACGGTCCGCGGCTAGGCCGCGACCGATAAGCCTCCCATTCCGCCGAAAGCAAGGTCGGAATGTGGCCTCGCGGACGCCATCTTCCTCGTTCAGGAGTCCGTCCACTCTGTCGAGGAGGTCGCAGCTCAACGAAGAGCACGACGACGGGTCAGGCCGTCCGCACCTGGGTCCTCTGCGCGTTCCCGGCGAAGCAGACCCGCGAAGGCAATGACGTGGACCACACGGGGAGCTTCATCTGCGGGCAGTCGACGACTGAGTCAGGGGGCCGACCGATCAACGCCGGCCGCCGAGTCCTGCGATCGCCTCGACGCAGCCGGCGACCATGTCGTGGACGATCTGCCGCGTGGGTCGGATCTCGGTCATCCGGCCCACCACCTGACCGACGAAGAAGGAGGTCAGCTCGTCGACATCCCGCCCCTCCTCGGCGGCGGCCTCGATGAGCGCCCAGGCGTCCTTGGACAACAGCAGCTGCTGGTCCATCGGCAGGACCGGTGGCGTATCGGCGCTCGCCCAGGCGTCGTGCCAGGCCGACCTGAGCTGTCGGGCGGGCTTGCCCGTCCGCGCGGTAGAACGCACCGTGTCGCCGCTGCCGGCACGCAGCAGACGCCGCTTCACGGTCATCGGCGTGATGTCCTCCTCGCTCGCGAACCACACCGAACCGCACCAGGCCCCGGCGGCGCCCAGAGCAAGACTCGCCCCCAGCTGTCGGCCGTCGGCGATCCCACCCGCCGCCAGCACCGGCACGTCTCCGGCGAGATCGACGATCTCCGGCGTCAGCACCATCGTGGCGATCGAGCCGGTGTGGCCGCCGGCCTCGGTGCCCTGGGCGACGAGCACGTCGACGCCGAGGTCGAGTTGCCGGTGGGCGTGCGTGGAGGAGCCGATGAGCGCGGCCACCAGCACGTCCTCGGCGTGCGCCCGCTCGATCAGACGTGCCGGGGCAGGGCCGAGCGCATTGGCCACGAGCGCCGGGCGATGGGCGAAGGTCACGTCGAGCAGCGCCTCGACGCCGCCGGCCGAGAGCGAGGTGGTCGTCGTGGCACCGTGTCCGAGCTCGCCGAGTCCGGGAGCGGCGATGCCGTACTCGGCCAGCAGCTCGCGCACGAATGCCACATGGGAGGCCGGCAGCGGGTGATCCGCCGATGCGGACATCGGCCCCGGAGGCACGAGCAGGTCCACCCCGAAGGGCGCTCCGCCGCACCGTTCCGCGATCCAGGTCAGGTGACGATCGAGCTCGTCGGGCCCGTACGGCGTGGCGGCGAGGACACCCAGGCCGCCCGCGGCGCTCACCTCCGCGACCACCCCGGGCGATCGGCTGAAACCGGCAAGGGGGAGATCGAGGCCTAGCATCGTCGTGAACCGCGTATCGATGATCGCGCTCATCGCGGCAGTCCCAGAGCTCGGGCGATGATGCCACGTTGGATGTCGTTGGTGCCGCCACCGATGACGTACATCGGCGCCAGGCGCAGCATCGCCTCATAGCGGCCGTCGAGGGCGGCCTCCGGTCCCAGTAGATCGAGGGCTACCCGGCCGAACTCCTCGGCGAGGTGACCGCTCAGCACCGCCGACACCGGCCCGAGGATCCGGGCGTCGTCACCATCCATCGCGCGGGTGGCCTCCACCACGAGGACGCGAGCCGCCTGGAGACGCGCGGCGACCGATCCGAGCCGGTCGAGCGCGACCGGATCGATGTCCAGGCGGGCTCGGAGATCGCGCAGGAGGGCGTCGAGATGTCCGAGAAGCGTCGCGGCGATGCCACCCATGAGCACCCGCTCGGCGGCCAGGGCGTCGGTGATGACCCTCCAGCCGCCGTTCACCTCGCCGACGCGCGCGGCATCGGGGACACGGACATCGTCGTAGAAGACCGAACAGGAGATCTCGCCGGACAGCGCCCGGTGCTGCTGCACGATGATGCCCGGAGTGTCCATCGGCACCAGGAGGATCGTGATGCCGGCGTGCCGCGGCTGCGCCTCCGGATCGGTCCGCACCGCCAGCCATACGTGCGAGGCGGTGTGGGCCCGCGTGGTCCACAGCTTCTGACCGCGGATCACCCAGTCATCGCCGTCGCGCACCGCACGAGTGCTGAGCGAGGCGAGGTCCGAGCCGGCATCGGGCTCGGAGTAGCCCAGGCAGAAGGCCATGCGCCCCTCCCGCAGCAGCGGCAGGAACTCCTGCTTCTGATCGGCGCTCCCGTGCCGCAGCAGCGAGTGGCCGATGAGCATCGTCGCGCTCATCGCCCGGTCGACAGGGCCACCGGCGTACTTCATCTCCTCGTTGAGGACGACCTGCTCCTCCAGGGAGGCTCCGCGGCCTCCGTGTTCGGCCGGCCAGGAGAGCGCGAAGAGACCCGCCGCCGCGGCAGCGGCGCGTACGCCCTCCGTATCGAAACCGTCATCGTGTCGGTGGGCATCGAGCAGGGCGCGCACCTCGGCACGCAGCAGTTCGGCGTCCTCGCCGAGGTCCAGCGGCGGCAGTGCGCCATCGTCGGCGAGGAGGAGCCGTTCGAGTCCGTGGGAGGGGGCGACGGCGCTTTCCATGGCCCGCAGCCGCGACACCTCGGCGTGGACGAAGCGGAACAGCCACGCGACCTCGTGCTCGTCGAAGTAGCCGATCGCGCCGAGGGTGTGCTGGGCGCCGGCGAGCACACTGATCGCGTGATCGCGGGCGTGCCGTGCGGCGAGGGCGCAGGCGAGCGGTGCCGGGCCGTCTGTCGCGGTGCGTGCGGCCTCGTCCACGAGGGCATCGTGGGCGAGCACGTCGATCTGCCCGGTGGCGATCCGTTGCTGCACGGCTCCGAAGGCACCGATGACCTTGCCGAACTGGCGGCGCGTGGTGGCGTGCTCGACGGCCAGGCGATGCGCCCGACGGCAGGCGCCGCCGAGACGCGCGGCGGACGCCAGCCGCAGCACGGCGATGCACTCCTCCATCAGCGGAGCGTCGACGTGGAGCTCCTCTGACAGGCCCGCCGTCAACCGGTGCCAGGCCGGCACGGCGAGTCCGGGAGCAGGGACCGACCGAGCGACGGGAACGAGCCACGCACGCGGCCCGGCGACATCGAGCTCGATGACGTGGGTCGCGTCGGTGGGCACGAGCGCATCGGTGGCCGAGCCGAGGCAGACGACGGGACGGACGAGGCCGGTTCCCACGGCCAGGCCCGGTGCTAGACGCGCCGCGACATAGGCGTCGGCGAGCGGAAGCGGGCATCCCCGCTCGCCGAGGACTCCCTCGGCGGCCGCGAGGTAGTCGACCGCCCCGGCGGAGCCGAGCTCGAACCATCCCTGCTGCACCGCGACGGCATGGAGCTTCTCCAGGTCCGCGGTCGGCGCTGCGGTGGCGGCGGGCCACACAGCGTCGAGCGCACCCCCTACCGACCGCGCGAAGTCACGTAGCTCGGGATTTCCTGATCGGCTATCGTTCATGAAATAGATACTGAACGATAGCCGTCAGGAATACAAACGGTACCCTCACGCTGTGGAGAGCACGTCACCGGGCCGCCCGCGCGACCCCGCCGTCGGCGAGCGGATCACCGCGGCCGCCGTGGAGGTCTTCGGCCGCCAGGGGTGGAGTGGCTTCAGCCTCGATGCGGTGGCACGGACAGCCGGGGTCGGGAAGGCCTCGATCTACCTGCGCTGGAGCGACAAGGAGTCGCTGCTGACCGATGCGATGGCGGCCGTGTTCGCCCCGATCGCCGATATCGACTCCGGCACGCTGCGTGGCGACCTCGAACAGCTCGCCACGCTCCTGCTGACCCTCTACGCCGACGGCGTGCGCGGAACGGCGGCGCGGCGCATCGTCGTCGAATCGGAGGTGACGGAGGCGGTGAGAGAGCGATGGGCGACCGTCCGGGCCGAGCAGATCGCCACCACGCGCGCGATCGTCCGGCGCGCGGTCGAGCGAGGTGAGCTGGCGACCGACGCCCCGGTCGCGCTCGTCCTCGACAGCCTGTGCGGCGCGGCGATGCTCCATCCCGTGGCGGTATCGGACGATCATCTGACCGAGGCCGCACTCACCCGCCATGCCGCCGCGATGGTCGACTTCGTGCTCGCCGGAGCCGCGGCCTACACCCGCCGTTGAGCCCGGCAGCGTTGAGAGCAACACGCAGGTTCCTGCGCGTTGCTCTGCCACTCACTCGCCGTGGCCCTCACCAGTGCCGAATGTCCGGGACGCCACGTGACTGCGCAGGTAGTCCCGCAGATACGGGAGCGTGAAGTCGACATAGCCGTGCTTCGTCGACACGATCAGTTCCGCAGCCAGGAGCTTGAGCCGGTATTGGCTGACGTAGTTCGCATCGACCCCAAGCCGGCGCGCGATGTCAGCCATCTTGCTCGGCCCGTCATCCTGAGCCATCGCCAGGAGGAACGAGCGAGTGATCGGCGACAGAGGGGCCAGCGCTGGTTCGTGGACCAGTTGCCCAACGCGCCGGATCGCGCCCCCGACGGCCTTATCGGCATCCTCCGGCGAGATCTCATCGCTGTCTGGAGTAGCAGCCCACATGCGAAACCCGATGAGCTGCACCAGAAAGGGATAGCCTTGGGTGCCATCGGCCGCGATCGTCAAGGCCTCGTCTCCGATCGTTCGGCCGGCCATCTCGACTGGCTCGCGCAGCGCTCGCCTCACGTCGCCAGGCGACACGCTTGTCATGCCGTACCGCTCAGCCCGGCGCATGAATGTCATGACCTCATCGCTGAGGACGTCATCGACCGACCCCGGGAGACCAGCACCAACGAATGCGACCTGGCGGCCGTCCCGGAAAGCATGCTGCACTGCCTGAGTGATAGCCCGTAGATCGTCACGGGCGGCCGTGTGGACTTCATCCAGAGAGATGACGACGCCAGAGCCAATGGGGGCGAGGTGGTCGGCGAGATCCTCGAGCTGGGACCGAAAGGTGGCAGTGGCCGGATAACGCTCAGTGAACTCCCTCGAAATCCCGAGACCGGTGCCGCTCACCTTGAGCTCCGCGCTCGTCGCACGCCACTCGGTGGAGCCACCAGCGTGCTTCGCCAGGAGACGTGGCAGGGTACTGCGAGCTATCTCCTCGGCGACTCCGGGGCGTGTCGTCTCGGACACCACGACCCAGTTCCGCCGTCTCGCCTGGTCCTCCAGCGCGTTGAGCATGACCGTCTTCCCGGCACCGCGCGCTCCGGTGAAGAGCATCGCCCGCGCCGGGTCGCCGGGGCCGCTGTCGAGGGCATCGCCGAAATCCTCGATCACTTCATCGCGACCGACGAGCACCGGCGGACTGACCCCGAAAGTAGGAGTGAACGGGTTCGCCATGATCAAACCACCGTTAGAAATCATTAGATTTATTAGATATGACGATACACGCTAGAGGTCGCTAGATCTATTAGATATCCGGCTCATGGTGACGAGTCAGAGCAAGCACAGCAACTCACCTTGATGACCTCGGCTCACGAGTTCCCCGGCGACAGGTCGCACGACGAGCTCAGCCGTAGTAGGACCGTCCCACGGATCCGGGGACCGCATCGCCGCCGTCGACGACCAGCGTCGCCCCGTTGATCCGATGTGCCCCGGAGAGGAAGTAGGCCGCCTCGGCGACATCCTCGCTCGTCGTGGGCACACCGGACGACGAACGAGAGGCCAACTGTTCGTAGGCCCGCTCCACGTCACCGGGCCCACTGCCGACGAGGCCGGCCGACAGCGAACTCACGGTGCCTCCGGGCGCTACGGCATTGACGGTGAGCCCATAGGGCGCGACCTCGACGGCCAGGGACTCCACGAGACCCTTCACCGCGTGCTTCGCGGCGGTGTACAGATGAGGTCCGAGTCCGCCGCGCACGCTCGCGACCGAGGCGGTCGCGACGAGGGCGCCGCGACCATGCGGCCGCATCAGCGCCGCCCCGTGCTTGAAGGCCAGGAACACGCTGGTGAACAGCAGATCCATCGTGGCGCGGGCGTCGCTCAGCTCAGTGTCCTCCACACGTCCCGTGACGCCGACCGCTCCGGCATTGGCGTAGACGGCGTCGACCGGGCCGAAGGCCGAGGCCGCCTCGAACAGCGCCACCGTGTCGCGCTCGCTGGTGGCATCGGCGGAGACGAAGCGCACCGCGGGACCGAGCTCACGCGCCAACAGCTCACCGTCGTCCGCCGCGAGATCGCCCAGGACGACACACCCGCCTGCGGCCACGACCCGCCGGGTGATCGCGGCGCCGATACCGCGCGCGCCTCCGGTCACCACCGCCACCTGAGTGGGTTCAGGCATCGCCGCGTCCGATCTGCACGAGATCCTTCACCCGGACGGTCTTGATCCTCGGACGGCCCTCAGGGCGACCGGCCGCGCGCTCGTGCCGGTCGATGCGCTTCCACGCCGCCGCGTCGAGCCGGTCGGGCACGAGTGACTCGAGGTCGTCCTCGGCGGCCAGTTCCCGGGGGATCGCCCCTTCGCGCACGTCGTGGAGCAATGCGGCGACCGTCTCCTGGGCGCACAGCTTGTTGGTGCCGATGACCCCGGAGGGCCCGCGCTTGATCCAGCCCACCACATAGGCGCGGCCGGCCCATTCGCCCGACGGGTCGACGACCTTGCCCTCGCTATTGGGCACGACGCCTCGCTCGGCGTCGAAGGGGAGCCCGGGCACCGGCTCGCCGAAGTAGCCGACGGAGCGCAGGACGAGCCCGCAATCGAGATCCTCCACCTCCCCCGTGGGATGTGCGGCCGTGCGTCCGCCCTCCTCGACCAACTCGTTGCGGCCGACACGCAGGCCGGTCACGCGGGAGTCGCCCAGCACTTCGGCGGGCGAGCTCAGGAAGCGCAGCGTGACCGTGCGATCGCCGGCCTCGGGCTCCGTGGCCGCCGCCTCATCGAGGACCTCGGCCTTCAGCCGGGCGATGTCATCGGCGGGCTCGCGGAGTGCACCCTCGGCACCCTCAACCCGCACGTGGATACCCCGGGTGGCCAGCAGCCCGAGCAGCTCCGGGGTGGTGAAAGCCGCCTCGGCCGGGCCGCGGCGTCCGAGGACCACCACCTCGCGGATCTTCGACGAACGCAGCGCCTCCAGCGCATGGTCGGCGATGTCCGAGCGCTCCAGCGTGGACAGATCTGCCGTCAGGACTCGCGAGACGTCGAGGGCCACATTGCCGTTGCCGACGATGACCGCCCGTTCACCGCTCAGATCGAACTCACGGTCGGCGGCATCGGGGTGCCCGTTGTACCAGGCGACGAAGTCGGTGGCGGCGTGGCTGCCGGGCAGGTCCTCGCCCTCGATCCCGAGCCGCCGATCGCGCACCGCACCGACCGCGTAGACGACGGCGTGATAGCGATCCTGGAGCTGCTCGAAGCTGATATCAGTGCCGATCTCGACGTTGAGGAACAGCCTGAATCCCGACCTCCGGAACAGCGAGCCGAACTGCTCGGCCACCACCTTGGTGTCCTGATGATCCGGGGCCACGCCGTACCGCACCAGGCCGAAGGGGACGGGCAGCCGCTCGAACATGTCGACGCTCACCTCCAGACCCCGTGTCTCCAGCAGCTCCTCGGCCACGTAGCACGCGGAAGGCCCCGAGCCGACGACCGCGACGCGCAGCGGCCCCTCCCAGTCACCGCTCCACTCACGCTTGCATGGTGCATTGGCGGTCTGCGGGTAGTCGGCATTCTCCGGATCGAGGTAGTAGCGCGCGTTGATCTGCTGATAGCGCTCCATCGACTCGGGGAGCTCGTAGTCCGGGGCGATCGCCGAGACCGGGCAGACATCCATGCAGGCCCCGCACTCGATGCAGACGTCCGGGTCGATGTACAGCATCTCCGCCGTGCGGTAGTCCGGCTCGTTCGGAGTCGGGTGGATGCAATTGACCGGGCAGACCGGCACGCACGAGGCGTCGTTGCAGCAACTCCGGGTGATCACGTAGGGCATTGAAGGAGACCTTCCTCACACCAAAGACTATTTGAGGTATACGATAGTCATAGATTTACCGAGGAGGAAGACATGGACCTGATCATCGTCGGCGTCGACGGCAGCGAGACCGCTCTCGCCGCGGCCCGGACCGCGGCCACGCTCGCCCATACGACGGGCGCGCGCCTGCACGTCATCTCCGCGACCCCGCGCGACACGGTGGACTACGAGGACGGCCAGCACCACGTCCAGGTCGATGTCGCGACCGAGGCCGAGCAGATCGCCCAGGAGGCCGCGACAGCCCTCCGCGAGATCACCCCTGACATCACCTCGGGCGCGGTCAAGGGCCGCCCGGCCGATGCGCTCGTGAGCGAGGCCGAGCGACTGGGAGCCGACCTCATCGTCGTCGGGAATCGGCGCGTGCAGAGCGCGGTGGCACGGGTGCTCGGCAGCATCGCCACAGCGGTCGCACACCACGCACCTTGCGATGTCTACATCGCCCACACGGGCCGCTGACACCCATGGTTGCCGTCACGTCGCGGTATCCGTAGTATTCATATGCATGTTTAGAGGAGGATGACCATGGCGACCACTCCCGACCGTACCGCCGTCCCCGGCGATCTCGACGTCCTCGTCGTCGGCGCCGGCTTCTCCGGCCTGTACAGCGTCTACCGCCTGCGCGAGCTCGGCTTCCGCGTACACGGTATCGATGCCGGCGAGGACGTCGGCGGCGTCTGGTACTGGAACCGCTACCCCGGCGCGCGGTGCGATATCGAGAGTGTCGACTACTGCTACTCCTTCTCCGACGAGCTCGTCCGCGAGTGGGACTGGACCGAGCGCTATCCCGCGCAGCCGGAGATCCTGCGCTACATCAACTTCGTCGCCGACAAGTTCGCGCTGCGCGAGGACTTCACCTTCGGCACCCGGGTCGACAGCGTCACCTGGGACGAGGAGGACCGCCGCTGGCACGTCACCACCGATCGCGGTGACGACATCACGGCCTCCCACGTCATCATGGCGACCGGGCAGCTCGCGGTGCCGCAATTACCCGACATCCCCGGCATCGAGGACTTCGAGGGTCGCACTCTGCACACCGGCGCCTGGCCCCACGAGGGCGTGGACGTCACGGACGAACGAGTCGGGGTCATCGGGACCGGCTCCTCGGGTGTGCAGGTCATCCCCCAGCTCGCCAAGCAGGCCGGGCACCTCACGGTGCTCCAGCGCACCGCGCACTTCGTGATGCCCGCGGAGAACCACCCGCTCGATCGGGAGTACGCCGAGGACCTGAAGACGCGCTTCGAGGAGTATCGCGAGATCGCCCGCCACCATCCCGGTGGCACGCACCGCAAGTTCGGCACCTCCTCCGCGCTCGAGGTATCCGATGAGGAACTGCGGGCGTCCTTCGACGCCTACTGGGACCGGGGCGGACCCGATGTCCTGGCCGCGTACACCGACCTGCGCACCGACGAGCGAGCCGCCGAACGGGTCGGCGAGCTGGTGCGCGAGAAGATCCGCGGCATCGTCCACGACCCGGCCACCGCCGAACGGCTCTGCCCGCGCGGCTATCCCTTCGGCTCCAAACGCCTGGTCCTCGAGATCGACTACTACACGACCTACAACCGCGACAATGTCGACCTCGTCGACGTCGGCGCCGATCCGATCGAGCGGATCGCGCCGAACGGAGTCGTCTTACGCAGCGGCACCGAGATCGAGCTCGACACCCTCGTCTTCGCCACGGGCTTCGACGCGCTGACCGGGGCGCTGTTCTCCGCCAATATCACCGGGGTCGGCGGCCTCACCCTGCCCGACGCGTGGAAGGACGGTCCGCGAACCTATCTCGGCGTCGCCACGCACGGGTTCCCGAACCTCTACTTCGTCGCGGGTGCGGGCAGTCCATCGGTCATCAGCAACGTGCTCATCTCCATCGAGCAGCACGTCGAGTGGATCACCGATCACATCGCCTGGCTCCGCGACCACGATCTCGACCGGTCCGAGGCGACCGAGGAGGCACAGGACGAGTGGACCCACCACGTCTACGAGACCGCCGCGCCGACCCTGTTCATGAAGGGCAATAGCTGGTATCTCGGTGCCAATGTCCCCGGAAAGCCGCGGGTCTTCTCGCTGTACCTCGGCGGAGTCGGACGCTATCGCGAGGTGTGCGATGACGTCGCCGCCCGCGACTACGCCGGCTTCGCGACCACCTGACAAGGAGCTCCCATGTCCGCCCCTACTTCCGCCGCACCCCTCGCCGGTGTGCGCGTCGTCGAGCTCGGATCGATGTACGCCGCCCCCACTACCGGGCGCATGCTGCGCGACTTCGGTGCCGAGGTCATCAAGGTCGAGGACCCGCGCCAGGGCGATTTCGCCCGCCAGTGGCAGCCCGCGCACGAGGGGATGGCGATCGGCTTCGCCCGGCTGAACTCCGGCAAGCGGTCGATCGGCATCGACCTGCGCGAGGATGCCGGCCGCGACATCGTTCGGGACCTGGTCCGCGAGGCCGATGTGCTCATCGAGAACTTCCGACCGGGACGGCTCGAGGAGTGGGGCATGTCCTACGCCGAGCTGAGCGCCGACCACCCGGGACTCGTGATGACGCGGGTCAGCGGCTTCGGGCAGACCGGCCCCTACCGCCAGCGACCAGGTTTCGGCACGGTGGCCGAGACGGCGAGCGGCTTCGCCTTCCTCAACGGATGGCCCGAGACTCCGCCCACGGCACCGCCCTTCGGGTTCGCCGACTCGATCGCGGGCATCTCGGCGGCCTTCGGCACGACGATGGCGCTGTTCCGCCGGGAGATGTCCGGGGGCATCGGCTCGGAGGTCGACGTCGCCCTGTACGAGCCGCTCATGTTCATCCTCGGCGATGCGGTGCTCAACTACACCGCCAGCGGAACGATCATGGAGCGCCACGGCAATGCCTCGGGCGCCGCGTCACCGCGCGGCATCTACCAGGCCGCCGACGACGGCTGGCTCTCCATCGCCGCCTCGAACCAGGCGATCGCCATGCGGCTGTTCGAGGCGATGGGCCGGCCGGAGCTGCAGACCGACGAGCGCTACGCCACCAATACGGCCCGGATGGCCAACAACACCTCATTGCAGACGATCGTCAGCGACTGGGTACGCTCGCGCGATCGCGACGAAGTGCTGAAGATCCTCGACGATCACGAGGTCGTCGCGGCGGCGGTCAACGACTCGAGGGACATCAGCGAGGACCCGCACTTCCTCGAACGCACACTGCAGCACCTCAGCGACACCGTTCTCGGTCCGGCGCTCGTGCCCGGCCCTGTGCTGCATGTCGCCGGATACGACGGACCGCAATACGACGGCGTGCCGGCCGTCGGCGAGCACACGGCCGACATCCTGCGGTCGCTCGGCTACGACGACGACCGCTTGCACGACCTCACCGAGCGCCATGTCATCTCGGAGTGAGACCCTCGACCCCGATCTCGCGGCCCTCCGCGATCAGGTCCGGGCCGCCGGCGCCGCGCCGCTGGTCGCGCTGACCCCCGACGAAGCACGCGAGCGGGTCAGCGGGGGTGACGTGGCGTGCGACGGCGGCCCGGTCGTGCGCGAGGTCGAGGACCTCTCGATCGGCGACGCTCCAGGGGTGCGGATCCGGTCCTATGACAATGGCGCGTCGCACTCGACCCTGGTGTACGCCCACGGGGGCGGCTGGGTCACCGGGGATCTGCAGTACGCGGACGAGCTCTGCCGGCATCTCGCCGCGACGGCGTCGCTTCGGGTGGTGAGCGTCGACTACCGACTGGCGCCGGAGCATCCTTTCCCTGCCGCTGTCGACGACATCGATGCGGCGGTCGAGTGGGCGATGGCGCTGGCCAATGGCGATCCGGTCTTCGTGGGCGGCGACAGCGCCGGCGGCAATCTCGCTGCGACGGCGGCGCAGCGACATCCGGGCATCGCGGGGCTCGTCGCGATCTATCCGGTCGTCGACCACGATCCCACGCGCCCGTCCTATCGCCATCACGCGCAGGGCTTCCCGATCGGCGCCTCTGACATGGCCTGGTTCTTCGATCACTACGCACCGCCGGAGGCCCGGACCGACCCCCGGATCAGTCCGCTGCGGGCCATCCGCAACGACCACCCGTCGACCTATCTGCTCACCGCCGGACACGACCCGCTCTGCGACGAGGGCTTCGCCTACGCCGAGGTGCTCACCGAACGTGGCGTCCTCGTGGAGCACCGGCACGAGCCCACCCTGTGTCACGGGTTCCTCCGCTCCTCGCGGATCTCGTCGGGTGTGCGCGCCGCCCGGGACCGGCTGGTCGCGGACATCGCGAGGTTCGTCGCCCTCGACCGGTCACCGTCGGCGGCCGATCCGCAGTCCCCTGCATGATTCCGTGTTCCTCGAGCGACGAATAGTTCGCCTCCAGAGCGGATTGATGCATATGATTCGATGAGCGACCAGCCGTCGGCAGTTCGATATCAGGGTCCAACGGAGGAAGAACACTAGTGTCTGTGGCCAACTCACGACCGCCCAAGACGGCGATGCTGCTCGCGCAGCAGATCGTGGCGGATATCAATCGGCGCGGCAACCGCGTCGGCGACCGCCTGCCTCCGGAGCGTCTGATGCTCGAGGAGTACAACGTCGGACGCGGCACGCTCCGCGAGTCCTTACGTTTCCTGGAGCTCCAGGGAGTCATCCGCCTGCGTCCCGGCCCTGGCGGCGGGCCGGTCGTCCAGCAGCCCGACTCCACGGCCCTGGCCACGTCCCTGACCCTGCTGCTGCAGTTCGAGAATGCGCCGTTCCGCACCATCGCCGAGTCGCGAGTGGGCCTGGAGCCGATCATGGCGCGACTGGCGGCCGAGCGCATGAGCGAGGAACAGCTCGCCGATCTCAAGGCGAGTGTCGACACCATGAAGCTCCATCTCGGAGACCAGCGGGTGTTCTTGGAGGAGAACAAGCGTTTCCACGATGTGATCGCCCACGGCTCGGGCAATGCGATGTTCGGCTATCTCGTCGATGCTCTGCTCGACATCCTGGACGGATCCGCCATCGGCATCGACTATCCCGAGGTGCGCCGCGAGGCCGTCCAGGACGCGCACGCGCAGATCTACGAGGCGATCGCCGCGCGCGACCCGCTGGCGGCCACCGAGGCGATGACCGATCACATCGACCAGTACATGCGCTACGCCGAACGCAAGTTCCCCGATGTGCTCAACGAGCCCATCACCTGGGCCCACTGACCCCAGCGCCCCCGCTCCAGCAGCTCCGCGGCCACCGCGAGCACAGCGAGCTTGTGCCGTATCGCGATCACCTCAACCTGGTGTGGTCTCGATACGCTCAGTCGCTAGCGCTCCCTCGCACTCGACCACCGAGGGCCGGGAGCCGCAACTCGGTGATCGAGTGCGACCGCGAGCTCTGCGAGCACGTCGCGATGGAGCCGTGGCACAAGGGAGATAGCCTCCACGGAGCGCGATCACCGAGGGGCGGGACTCAGCGGCGCCAGGGAGAGGGGATGTCGAGCATGCGCGCCATCGTGCCGCCGAGCACGAGCTTGACCTCGTCATCGCTCAGACCCAGCGCCTCGATGGCCGCGATCTCCTCCACGGGACTCGTCATCGGCCAGTCCGAGCCGAAGACGATGCGCTCGGCGCCGTGTCGTTGGATCAGCTGGCGGACGCGTTCGGGACGCAGCGTCGCCAGGCTCGGCGGCCACGAGGTCTCCAGGACGACATCAACCCCCTCGAGGATCTCGCGGGCGTCGTCGAACAGCTTGTAGCCGCCGAAGTGGCACGCCATCAGCCGCAGATCGGGGAACTGCCGGGCGATGTCGCGGATCATGCCGGGATTCGAGAGCGCGTTGGCCTCGACTGACCCGCCCTCGCCCACATGGGTGATGACGGCGATGTCGCTGCCGAAGGCCTCGAAGATCGACCACAGCCGCGGATCGTTCAGCGCATAGCGCTGGAACAACGGGTGGATCTTGACCGCGGTGATGCCGTGCCGGCGCAGACTCGCCAGGTTGTCCTCGACCGAGAGCTCGACGTGCACCGTGCCGAAGCCGAAGCGCTCCGGTGAGCGCAGCGCGGCGACGAACTCGTTGACCCGGTCGACGTGCCGGGCCTCGTTCGCGATGCCGAGACAGCACGATGCGTCGACGCCACTGCCGGACATGTCCTGCATGAGACCGTCGACAGTCCCGTCACCGCGGGCCACCAGGCCCGGCAGACGGTTGCCGCTGAGCGCGGCGTGGGCGATCTTGTCGGGCCAGACGTGGGTATGGGCGTCGATGATCATCGGATCACAGCTTTCCTGACTCTCCACCGTCGACGACGAAGATGCCGCCGGTGGTGAACGGCGATGCCGGCGAGACGAGCAGGGCCGCCAGCGGCACGAGCTCGCCCGGATCGGCCATCCGGCCGGCGGGGATCTTGGCGACTCGGCGAGCATGCAGGTCGGCCGACTCGGTGACGGCCTTCTGAGCCTCCGTGACGAAGGCACCCGGCGCTATGCAATTGACCTGGACGTTGTGCCGGGCCCACTCGGCCGCCAGCGCCTCGGTCATCCGGACGACGGCGCCCTTGGACGTCGAGTAACCGACGAGGTGGGGCTTGCCCCGCACACCGGTGGTCGAGGCGATGTTGACGATGCGGCCGCCGCCCTGCTCGATCATGTGACGGCCGGCCGCCTGGGCGAGCAGCATCGGCGCCACGACGTTGACGGCGAGGGCGTCCCTCCAGATCTGCGGGTCCTGGTCGACGAACCTGCCGGCCGGGGCGATGCCGGCATTGTTGATGAGTCCGTCGATCCGTCCGTGCCGGGCGATGACCTCGGGCACGACTGCGGCGACCGAGGCCTCGTCGCTCATATCGGCCTCGATCGTGCTGATCCGGCCGTGTCCCTGAGCGGCGACCTCCTCCAGGCTGCCCACGGAGCGCGCCGCGGCGATGACATGGGCCCCCTCTTCCGCTAGCGCTATCGCCATGGCCGCGCCGAGCCCTCGGCTCGCGCCGGTCACCAGGACGACGGTGTCGCGCAGTCCGAGCTCCATCTCAGCGTCCCTTCTTGACGAGACGTCGCGCCAGCGAGTCCAGCAGGACCTCCGTGGCGCCCTCGTAGACCCGGAGGGGCCGCGCATTGCGGTAGAGGCGTTCGATCGTGCTGCCGCGCACCAGGCCGAAGCGCCCCATGGTCTGCACGGATCGGTCGACGACGCGGCCAGCGGTCTCGGTCGCACTGACCTTGGCCATGGACGAGAAGTCCAGGTGACCCAGCGGGTCCTCGGTCGCCAGCGCCGCGGCCCGGTAGACGAAGGAGCGAGCCGCCTCGGTCTCGGTCCAGGAGAGCGCGAGCGACTGGGACACCGCACCGAGCTCGGCCAGCGGGCGCCCGAACTGCGAGCGCTCCTGAGCGTGCCGCACCGCTTCGTCGAGGGCCGCCTGAGCCAGGCCGACGCCCGAGGCGGCGACCGTGACCCGGAAGACCGCGAGCGTCTGCAGCATGAGCGAGAAGGCCTTCCCCGGCACGCCCAGACGATGAGTCGCGGGCACCCGCACCTGATCGAAGGCGAGCTCACCGAGGATGTGCGGAGCCATCAGGTCGGCCCCGGGCTCGATGCTCAGGCCCGCGCTGTCGGCCGGCACCAGCACCATCGAGTAGCCGTCGCCCTCACGCGCGAGGACACAATAGAAATCGGCGGCCCCGCCGTTGGTGATGAACGACTTGTGGCCGTCGATGACGACCTCGTCGCCGTCGGCGCTGAGCGTCGTGGTGACGGCGCGCAGATCCGATCCGACGTCCGGTTCGGTGAGCGCCAGGCCGGCGATGGCGTCCATGGTGGCCACCCGGGGCAGCCACTGATCCTTGAGCTCCTCCGAACCGCCGACCGACAGCGAATAGCTGCCGACCCCCTGCATCCCGAACAGCGAGTCCAGATGCGCCGAGGAGTACATCAGCGCCTCGCGCACCACGGCGATCGCCAGCGGATCGAGCCGTTCGCTCGCACCGCCATAGGCCGCCGGCACCACATGTCGCGCCAGTCCGCTCTCGCGCAGCTCGGCGAGCACGCCGGGATGCACCTGGGTGTACTCGTCGGCCTCGGCGGCGTACGGGGCGACCGCCTCGGCGACGGCGCGCGCACGCGCCTGGATGTCTCGATGCTCTTGTGTCAGGTCGAACATGGTCCTCCTCAGGCTCGCTGATCGAACTTGCGGCCCAACAGCTCGGAAACGATGCGGATGCGCTGCATCGCCGGCGTGCCGCCGGCGATCGCCCAGCCGTGGGCGTCACGGTGCAGCCGCTCGATGCCGTACTCCTCGGTGTAGCCGTTGCCACCATGCAACTGCATGGCGATATCGGTGACGCGCTTGGCCATCTCATTCGCCGTGCACTTGGCCAGCGAGACCTCATAGGAGTCCGGGAGCCCCACCCCCGCCGAGGCGGCGGCGCGATCCCGCAGAAGGCGTGCCGCCTCGACCTGCAGCGCCATGTCCGCCAAGAGCACCTGCACGCTCTGGAACTCCACGAGCGGCTTGCCGAACTGCTCGCGCTCCTGGACGTACTGCACCGTCTTGTCGAGGGCCGCCTGTCCGATCGCGATGCTCATGGTGGTGTTGCCGAGGCGCTCGACCGAGAAGACGCCGAAGAGCTTGGAGAAGTCGCCCGCGGGGACGACCGTGTTCTCGACCGGCACCCGGACATTGTCGAAGTAGATGTCGGCCGACGGGATGCCGCGGAAGCCCATGAGGCGCTCACCCGCGCCGAAGCTCAGGCCCGGGGTGCCCTTCTCGACCAGGACCGCACCGATGCCCTTCGAGCCCGGCGCATCCGAGAGGCGGCAGTAGACGAGATACTGATCGGCCTCGCCGCCGTTGGAGATCCAGCGCTTCGCACCGTTGATGATCAGATGATCACCCTCGGGCTTGGCGGCCGTGACCATGTCGGTGGCCGCCGAGCCGGCGTCCGGTTCGGAGATCGCGACCGCCATGGTCTTGGCGCCGCTGACGATATCGGGGAGCCAGCGTCGCTTCTGTTCCTCGGTGCCCAGATGCGAGATGACCTGCGCCGGGCCGGTGTTGGCCTCGAAGACCTGGAAGGCCGCCGGACGGCAGACCTTGCCGAACTCCTCGACGACGGCGAGCGCCTGTTCCAGCGGCGCCCCCGATCCGCCGTAGGCCTCGGGATGCGCGATGCCGAGAAATCCCAGCGCTCCCAGTTCCATGCGCTGCTCGCGTGTGATCGCCTTACGCTGCACGTCCAGCTCTTCTGCGATCGGCGCGTACCGCTCGCGTGCCACCTGCGCCGCGAGCGACCGGATCTCTGCCAGATCATCGTGAGCCACGACGACCACCTCCTCTAGTGGTAATGATTATCCTGATTTAGCCGACCCCGGTCAACCAGCAACCGGACGGCGTGACACACAGATGACTATCATGATAATAGTTAGCTATGTCACTCCAGCCCCGCGACATCGTGATCGTCGACGCCGTCCGCACCGCGAGCGGCAAGGGTCGCAACGGAGGTGGACTCGCCGAGGTGCACCCGGTCGACCTCCTGGCACAGACCTTCATCAAGCTCGCCGAGCGCACCCCCGAGCTCGATCCCGGCGAGGTCGACGATGTGCTCATCGGCTGCGTGTCGCAGGTCGGTGAGCAATCCGCGACCCCCGGCCGGATGGCCTGGCTCGGCGCCGGCTTCCCGGCGCACGTGCCCGCCACGACGATCGACCGCAAGTGCGGGTCGAGCCAGCAGGCAGTGCACTTCGCCGCCCAGGGCATCGCCGCCGGGTCCTACGACATCGCCATCGCCGGCGGCGTCGAGTCGATGAGTCGCGTGGTCATGGGGTCGGCGCGCATGGGTGCCGACCCGTACGGCGCGATGGTCGCCGAGCGCTACGCACCCGGCCTGGTCTCGCAGGGGGTCGCCGCCGATCTCGTGGCCGCGCGGTGGAAGCTCGACCGCGAGGACCTCGACCGCTATGCGGCCGAGTCGCATCGCCGCGCCGGAGTCGCCCTCGAGAGCGGCTCCTTCGCCCGCGAGACGATCGCGATCGACACCCGCTTCGGCGTATTCGACCGAGACGAAACCGTCCGTGCCGGGAGTACGGTCGAGAAGCTCGCGACACTGCGCAGCGTCTTCGGCACCGATGCGCTCGCGGAGCGCTTCCCCGAGGTCGGCTGGCACACCACTGCGGGCAACTCCTCCCAGATCACCGACGGCGCCAGCGCGCTGCTACTGATGAGCGCCGAACGGGCCGAGAGCCTGGGCCTGACGCCGCGAGCACGTCTGCACACCATGTCGGTCGTGGGCGACGATCCGCTGCTGATGCTCACCGCTCCCATCCCCGCGACCCATCGCGTCCTCGCCCGCTCGGGGCTCGCCCTCGACGCGATCGACCACATCGAGATCAACGAGGCCTTCGCCTCGGTGCCCCTCGCCTGGATGGCCGAGTTCGGCGACGCCGACCCCGCGCGGGTGAACCCCCGGGGCGGCGCGATCGCGCTCGGTCATCCGCTCGGGGCCTCCGGAGCGCGACTGATGACCACCATGCTGCACGCACTGGAGGATGACGGCGGCCGCTACGGGCTGCAGCTCATGTGCGAGGCCGGCGGCATGGCCAACGCCACCATCATCGAGCGCCTCTAGGCGCCCGACCCATCACGCGAGGAGAAGGGACGCCCATGGACATCGCCCACGGTTCGGCGGTCGTGACGGGAGGAGCATCCGGTCTCGGTGAAGCCACCGCCCGCGCTCTGGCCGCACGCGGCGCTCACGTCGTCATCGTCGATCTGAACGAGGACCTCGGACGTGTCGTCGCCGAGGAGATCGGCGGGACATTCGCGCTCGCCGATGTCACCGACACCACCGCCGTCGACGCCGCCCTCGACGCGGCCGAGGCTGCGGCCCCACTGCGGGCCGTCGTGCACTGCGCAGGCAAGGGCGGGACGGTCCGTGTGGTCGAACGCGACGGGCAGCCCGGCTCGCTGGAGACCTACGAGCAGCTGGTGCGACTCAACCTCGTGGGCAGCTTCAACGTGCTGCGACTGGCCGCCGCCCGCATGGCCCGCCTGGACCTCGTGGACGACGAACGCGGGGTCATCGTGCTCACCGCCTCGGTGGCCGCCTACGAGGGGCAGATCGGGCAGATCCCCTATGCCTCGGCGAAGGCCGGCGTGGTGGGCATGACGCTCGTCGCCGCCCGCGACCTGGCCAGCAAGGCGATCCGCGTCGCGACGATCGCGCCCGGCACCTTCGACACCCCGATCCTGGCGCGCTTCGGCCAGGAGGTGCGCGACAAGCTGGCGGCACAGACCCCGCACCCGCGTCGCCTCGGCCGGCCCGAGGAGTACGCCAGCACGGCCCTGCACATCATCGACAACGCGATGATCAACGGAGAGACGATTCGCCTGGACGGCGCGATCAGGATGGCCCCGAAATGACCGAGACCCCCATGACCGATCGCGAGCTTCTCGTCGAGGAGCGGGGACGTGTGCTCGTGCTGACGATGCACCGTCCCGAGTCGCGCAATGCGATGTCGATGGCGATGGCCTATCAGATCGCCGAGGCGCTCGAGGACTTCGACCGGCGCGACGATCTGAGCGTCGCGGTCATCACCGGCGGTGGCGGCACGTTCTGCGCGGGTATGGATCTCAAGGGCTTCGCGCGGGGCGAGCGACCGGTGGTCGAGGGACGGGGCTTCGCGGGCATCGTCAAGAGCCCGCCGCGCAAGCCGATCATCGCCGCCGTCGAGGGCTACGCGCTCGCGGGCGGATTCGAGATCGTGCTCTCGTGCGACCTCATCGTCGCCTCTAGCGAGGCCACCTTCGGGCTCCCCGAGGTCAAACGCGGGCTGACCGCCGCGGCGGGCGGACTGCTGCGCCTCCAGCACCGCGTCCCCTATCACCTCGCGATGGAGCTGGTGCTGACCGGACGGATGTGGCCGGCGCCGGAGGCCCACACGGCCGGACTGGTGAGCCGCCTCGCCGGCCCCGGAGAGGCGCTGGCCACGGCGCTCGAGCTCGCCGAACAGATCGCCCAGAACGCGCCGCTGGCGCTCGCCGCCTCCAAGCGCATCCTCGTGGAGTCCGTGGACTGGCCGCTGCCGGAGAAGTTCGACCGCCAGGAGGCGATCGTCAACCCGATCCGCGAATCCGCTGATGCGAAGGAGGGGGCTCGCGCCTTCGTGGAGAAGCGCGATCCCCAGTGGACCGGCCGCTGACCCGACCAGCACGGCGAACGCCCCCGAGCTCGAGCTCGGGGGCGTTCGACATCGCGGCACCCAACGCGCGGGGCGGTGAGCCATCACGCACTCCAGGCGACTGGGTGCGGGAAGACTCACCGCCCGAGGTGGTGCGCGCGACTCGGAGGTGAGCTATCACGTACCAGCCGCCGGCTGGTTCTAGTGGTCGAAGCAACGGGTGGTCAGGCTGCCTGGGTGAGGAGCCTGTTCAGCCGGGTGGCTGGGGTGTCGAGGTCAAGGGTAGGTCGGGGACGTGCGTTCAGGCTGTCCTGGGCGTT